>CAXQAV010000157.1:0-4179 GCA_964221795.1 Luminiphilus sp.
CCGCAATTTGAACCATCAAACAGCGAGACATGGGTTTCCACCACGCCCTCGGGCAGGGTTTGGCTGTCGACCGCAAAGCCGTGATTCATCGAGGTGATCTCGACCTTGCCGGTTTCCATGTCCTTGACGGGATGGTTCGCGCCATGGTGGCCGTGGTTCATCTTGATGGTCTTGGCACCAAGGGCCAGCGCCAGCATCTGGTGGCCAAGGCAGATACCAAAGACGGGCAGGTTGGCTTCCAGCACGCCCTTGATCATCGGCACGGCATATTCACCTGTCGCCGCAGGGTCGCCTGGTCCGTTTGACAGGAAAACGCCGTCAGGGTTCAGCGCCAGCACATCCTCGGCCGTTGCAGACGCAGGCAGGACGGTGACATCGCAGCCGGCACTGGCCAGACAGCGCAGGATGTTGCGTTTCGCGCCATAGTCGATGGCCACGACCTTGTGCTTGGGATCTGTCTGCGGCTTGTAGCCCTCGGGCCAAGCCCACCGCATCTCGTTCCACTGGTAGCTTTGTGCGCAGGTGACCTCTTTGGCGAGGTCCAGCCCTTCGAGCCCCGGGAAACCGCGCGCGGCTTTGACCAGTGCTTCGATATCGAAATTGCCGTCAGGATCATGGGCCATGGCGACATGGGGCGCACCCTGCTGACGGATCGCACGGGTCAGGCGCCGGGTATCGATGCCGCCCATCCCGATCCGGTTGCGCTTGGCCAGCCATGCGGTCAGTTCCTCGGTCGCGCGCCAGTTCGAGGCCTCTGTAGGGTCCCATTTCACGACCATACCGGCGGCCACAGGATCGGCGGTTTCCTCGTCTTCCGGGTTCACTCCGGTGTTGCCGATATGCGGGAAGGTGAAGGTCACGATCTGCCCCGCATAGGAGGGGTCGGTCATGATTTCCTGATAGCCGGTCATGGCGGTGTTGAAGCACAACTCTGCCACTGTCTGGCCCGTGGCACCGAAACCCACACCGTAGAAAATGGTGCCATCCGCGAGTGCCAAACATGCTGTCGGTTTCTGCGCCATACCATTCTCCGCTTCGGTCAAATTGTGGCGGGTTTAAGGGGGTCTGCCGCCTTGGTCAAGACCGGATCAGCCCCTTAAAAAACTGGGTCTCTTAACCCTATGGAAACCTTGCCAGCGACCGCAGCCACGACTATGTTGCCGTTTCGTTTAAGGGGTAACGACGGGACCTACTCATGGATATGCGCGAACGGGTCAATGTGGCCCTCAAGGACGCAATGCGCGCGAAAGAGGCTGACCGCCTCTCGACGCTGCGCCTGATCAATGCGGCGATCAAGGACAAGGACATCGCCCTGCGCGGCACCGGCGAGGAAGCCACGGGTGTCACAAACGAGGACGTGCTGGCGATCATGGGCCGCATGGTCAAACAACGGCAGGAAAGTGCCCGCGCCTATGAAGAGGGTGGGCGGCTCGAGCTTGCAGAGAAAGAGCTTGCCGAAGTCAAAGTGATCGAGGAGTTCCTGCCCAAGCAGTTGTCCTGCGATGAAGTCCAGAGCGCGATCGACGCGGCAATCGCCGAAGTCAGCGCCGAAAGCATCCGTGACATGGGCAAGGTCATGGCGGCACTCAAGGGCAAATACACAGGCCAGATGGACTTCGGCAAAGCCGGTCCGATGGTGAAGAACCGCCTCGGCTAGGCCTTAGCGGAACGCCCCTTTCAATTCATTGTAGAGCGTGATGCGTTCCTCGGCGTCGAGGAACGCGCCGATCTCGACCTCGCGGTCGCCGCCGCGCAGGGTGATGTAGTTCTCGACCGGACCACCCTTGGGATGCAGATGCACAGTCACCCAATAGCGGTTGGCGCGCCATTCCTGTACATCGCCGGTCGGATTATGCCGCGTCAGCGCCGCATGAGTCTGGTCGACGGTCAGTTCTTCCAGCACCTCACCCCGCTTATAGCTGACATGCAGCGCGTACCAGATGCCCGCAAGCATGAGCCCGAAGAACGGCAGAAGCCCCCAAAGCACCGGCTGGCCAAGCAGTGTCAGCAGCGGCAATGCGACAAGGGCGGCTGTCGCCCCGATGAACAGGACGAAATCCTTGCGCAAGAGTGACCGATAGGGCCACAGGCTCAACTGCCAGCGGCTCGGGTTCTCGGTCGGTTTCGGGCTCCACTCATAGGGCATGAGTGGGTTTTAATGCAGCAGAACGGGGCGTCAAATGCGCGCTTTGGCGCAGTCAGACTGCATGTGGCCGCAGCTTGTCTACGTCACTGCCATAGGGCGTTGCCGTGTCTGGCAATGGTGGAATGATGACCGCCTCTTCATATCGCAACTGCTTGATCAGGACAGGCAGCAAACGACGGAAAGCTGTGATGATCGACGGATCCGGCGCGGGGACGTCATGGCGGATCAGGGCGTGCAGCTTTGGCAGGTTGTAGTAGGGGACCATCGTGAAGAGATGATGCTCCAGATGGTAGTTCATGTTGAGATAGATAAAGCGGCTGACAGGGTTCATCAGCACAGTGCGCGTGTTCAGCCTGTGGTCGCTGACGTTCTCAGCCAGCCCAAGGTCTTGCAGGAGGCCGGTCATCACATGATGCCACGCCCCGTAGAGGCGAGGTAGACCGACAACCATCAGGGGCAGGATTGATCCCGTCCAGATCGCGAGCAGGATCACAGCAGCATAGATTACCAGCCAGATGCGGGCGATCAGATAGACCCGCGGCCGGTCCTGATCGCGCACATAGGTTGCCTCATCGGGGTGCAACCGCCCGCTTGCGTGCAGGAAGATGCGCCCGATCAGATGTGGCACGTCCAGCAGCCCGAAGAGGTTCAGCACGATCCTGATCAGGTCCGGTGGCCGCATGGCGACAATCTCGGGGTCGCGCCCGACGATGACGGTATCGGTGTGATGGCGGATATGACTTGCGCGCCAGGTGACGGGGTTCCGCATCAGCATGAAACTGGCGATCTGATAGACGGCGTTGTTCATCCATTCTGTCTTGAACGCCGTCCTGTGCCCGCACTCATGCCAGCGCGCATCCGAAGCGGAACCGTAAAGCACGCCATAGGCCAGCCAGAAGGGCGCAGACCACCACGACGGCCAGAGTCTGATGCCGATGGCTGCGAAAACAAACATGCCCCCCCAACCAAATGACAGTATCGCGCATGGCGATCCTGTCGGATTTCTCCATCAAGGAACGGATGTCCTTGGGATCGACCTTCGGTCTGTACCATTGAGGGCTGGTGCCGGGTAGATCATCACGTTCAGCGAGTGTGTAATTGCGGGCCATGCAACACGCTATGGGGCGGACAATGGCGCGGTCAATTCCAAAGCGCCAAAGAAAAAGCCCCGCCGGTTGGCGGGGCTTTCTGTTTTCCTTTGGACGGAAGCTAGTGCGCGTGGCCTTTGTCCCAGTCCTCACGCTTTGGCAGCGTTTCGAAGGTATGCTCTGGTGGCGGGGATGGCAGTGTCCATTCCAGCGTGTCTGCATACTCGTTCCATGGGTTGTTCTCGGTGACTTTTGCACCGCGTGTCAGCGTGTAGAAGAGAACGCCGATGAAGAACAGGAACGATGCGAAGGACAGGAAGGCGCCCCAGCTCGAGATATAGTTCCAGTAGGCGAATGCCTCAGGATAGTCGATGTAGCGGCGTGGCATGCCCTGACGGCCCAGGAAGTGCTGTGGGAAGAAGGTCAGGTTCGCACCGATGAACATCGCCCAGAAGTGCAGCTTGCCGGCCCACTCAGGATACATCTTGCCGGACATCTTAGGCAGGTAGAAGTAGATACCTGCGAAGATCCCGAAGACAGCGCCCAGCGACATCACGTAGTGGAAGTGTGCAACCACGTAGTAAGTGTCATGATAGACGCGGTCGACACCTGCCTGAGACAGCACGATGCCCGTCACACCACCAACGGTGAAGAGGAACAGGAAGCCGAATGCCCAGAGCATTGGTGTTTTGAACTCGACCGAGCCACCCCACATCGTGGCGATCCAGGAGAAGATCTTCACACCTGTCGGCACCGCGATAACCATTGTGGCCAGCATGAAGTAGGACTGCTGGGTCAGGGTCATACCCACGGTGTACATATGGTGCGCCCAGACGACGAAGCCCAGAACACCGATGGCAACCATCGCATAGACCATTGGCAGGTAGCCGAAGATCGGCTTGCGCGAGAAGGTGGCGATGACGTGGCTAATGATCCCGAAGGCCG
>CAXQAV010000158.1:0-4949 GCA_964221795.1 Luminiphilus sp.
CTGCGCGAGGCATAGAGCATCCCGTCAAGACACAGTTCTCTGACTTTGTCCGCCAGATTCCATGTCGGCGAGTGCAGCCGTTCTGCACGTAGGCTCTGCCATTCGATCGCGCGGTGGGTGGTGTCGATCCCGAGTGCTTCTGTTGCCGTCCTGTCGCGCAGATCGACAACGCGGGACCGAGATACGCGCAGAGGAAAGATGCCCCGCGCAGGTGTAGTTGCATCGGTGTAGCGCTTTGTGGCAACCAGACACCCCTCTGGTGTCTGGGATAAATAGAGCGCGCGTTGCCCACCGCGATGAAACCGCCACTCGAGTGCATGGGCCGGGGCAAGAATTTCCGCAGCCTCGGCCATGGCTTTGAGTCGGTAGAAGACGCCGTCCAAGATCAGGACATGCGCGTCCCGCAAGGTCTACTCCGCCGCCTGCACCGCGCCTGCGTCTTCCATCTCGGCAATGAATTTCTCTGCGTCCAGCGCGGCCATACAGCCCATGCCTGCCGAGGTGACCGCCTGCCGGTAGACATGGTCGGTCAGGTCGCCCGCCGCAAAGACCCCGGGGATGACGGTACGCGTGGTGCCTGGCTCTACTTTGACGTATCCGCCGTTGTGCAGCTCAAGCTGGTCTTTCACCAATTCGCTGGCAGGTGCATGACCGATGGCGACAAAGACACCCTTGCAGGGGATCTCGGTGATCTCGCCGGTCTGGGCATGTTTGGCCCGCACAGCCTCGACACCCAATGGGCTGTCGGCACCGATCACCTCGTCGATTTCGTGGAACCAGAGGGTTTCGATCTTGGGGTTCTTGAACAGGCGGTCCTGCAGGATCTTTTCAGCCCGCAGTTCATCGCGGCGGTGGATCAAAGTCACTTTGGATGCAAAGTTGGTCAGGAACAGCGCCTCTTCCACTGCGGTATTGCCGCCACCGACGACGACGATCTCCTGCCCGCGGTAAAAGAACCCGTCACAGGTGGCGCAGGCACTCACGCCAAAGCCCTTAAACTTTTCTTCCGACGGCAGGCCGAGCCATTTGGCGCGGGCACCGGTGCAGAGGATGACGGCATCGGCGGTGTAGATCGCACCACTGTCACAGGTCGCTGTGAAGGGGCGGTTCTGCAGATCAAGATTGGTGACAATGTCGCCGACAATCTCGCAACCCATGGCGCGCGCATGCGCCTCCATCCGGACCATCAGGTCGGGGCCCTGCACTTCGGTATCACCGGGCCAGTTTTCGACCTCAGTCGTGGTGGTCAGCTGGCCACCCGGTTCGATCCCCTGGATCAGGATCGGCTCCAGCATTGCACGCGAGGCATAGACACCGGCCGTATAGCCGGAAGGACCCGATCCGATGATCAGAACTTTGGTATGTCGCGTGTCGGTCATGGCAGCCTCATTGAATTTTCCCCCTTCCGATATAACTGTCTGAGCGCGGGGATAAAAGATCAGCGCGACGATCTTGCTGCGGTTCTTTTCTTGCGCACGCGCGAAACATTGTTGCGCGCGAAATCAAATCAGCGTATTATTTCGAAAAGAAATCGGGGAATTCCATGCCAGGCACGAAACTTGACGAAATCGACCGTATGATTCTGGCCGAGTTGCAGGCCGACGGTCGCATGACAAACGTCGAGCTGGCCAAGCGCGTGGGCATATCCGCCCCGCAGTGCCTGCGCCGCGTCCGCACGCTCGAGGAGCAGGGCTATATCCAAGGCTACCACGCAGATGTCAACGCCCGCGAACTTGGGTTCGAAGTGCAGGTCTTTGCCATGGTCGGACTGGTCAGTCAGGCCGAGGCCGACCTGAGCGCCTTCGAGAACCGCTGCCGCAACTGGCCGCTCGTTCGCGAATGCCACATGCTTAACGGCGAAGTGGACTTTATCCTCAAATGCGTCGCCCCTGATCTGCGGACGTTCCAGCGCTTCCTGACAGAGGAACTGACCAGCGCGGACAATGTTGCATCGGTGAAAACGTCACTGGTGATCCGCGGTGCCAAGGACGAACCCGGCGTGCCTTTTGATGTGCTTGAGGCGCGTCTGGCGCAGCAGGCCTGAAAACATCAGGCGACGCCTGTCTCCACAGATCTCAAAGTCATTGCAGCATAGGAAAAGGGCGCCCGCTTTCGCAGGCGCCCCTCCCGTCACATGTCCCCAAAACAGATGCGCGAACAGGTCGTTTGGGGAACGTGATCTCTACTCGCCGCCACCCAGCTGGTGGACATAGGCGGTAACCGCTTTGATCTCTGCCTCGCTCAGGCGCTCACCCCATGGCGGCATCACACCAAAGCGGGCGTAGCGGACGGTTTCCTCCAGCGCTGCCACGCTGCCACCGTAGAGCCAGATCGCATCGGTCAAGTTCGGTGCGCCCAGATCGCGATTGCCCGCACCGTCATCACCGTGACAGGCCGCACAATTGTTCAGGAACAATTCCTCTCCGCCAGTGGCCAGAGCGGCATCATGTTCCTGCCCCGAGATCAACCGGACATACTGGACGACCTGATCAAACTCTTCGTTGCTGAAGATATCGTCATAGGCCGTCATCTCGGAATAGCGCGCATCCCAGTCCTCTTCGTTACGGATGCCGTGGCGGATGGTGTATTCGATATTGTCGAAATCACCGCCCCAGAGCCAGTCATCGTCCAGAAGGTTCGGGTAGCCCACTGCACCAGCCGCACCAGAGCCATGGCACTGCGAGCAGTTGTTGCGGAAGACGGCCGCACCGGCAGAGGTCGCAAAGCGTGCAAGCTCTTCGTTCTCGGCCAGCGTGTTCAGGTCTGCCGCAGCAAGCTGTGCTGAAATCTCGGCATTGGCATCCTCGAAGCGGGCAATCTCGGCGGCGACTTCGGCGCGTGTCGAGAAGCCCAAAACCCCTTCTGTCGCCTTCGACACCAGCGGCCATGCAGGGTAGGCGATCGTGTAACCGATCCCCCAGACGATGGTGATGTAGAAGGTCCAGAGCCACCAGCGCGGCAGAGGATTGTTGAGTTCCTTGATCCCGTCCCATGTGTGACCGGTTGTGTCGGTCCCTGTGACGGCATCAATTTCCTTGTGTGTTTCGCTGCTCATGGTTGCAGCTCCTCGTCTTGGGAAGACCGGCCGGCCCTTGCGGACACGGGATAGTCGTCGTTGCGGAATGGGATGCTGGAGGTTTCCTTGTGGACGGCGCGGCTGCCCGGGCGGAAGGCCCAGAGGATCGCACCGACGAACAGGCTGAACATAGAAACCAGCATCCAGTTATCTGCGAGTTCGCGGAGAAGGTTCGTGTCTGTCATTGTCATCTCCCTCAGCGGCTTGCATCTGGCGTGAAGGTCGAGAAATCGACCGTCGTGCCCAGCATTTGCAGATAGGCGATCAGCGCATCCATCTCGGAGACACCGGGCTCACCATCAAAGTTACGGATCTGCGCACCCGGATACCGTTCGAGCAGATCGTCATAGGCATCCGTATCCGGATCGGCTTGCGCCAGAACATCGGCTGCGGCCACTTCGATCATCTCTTCGGTGTATGGGACGCCGACGATGCTATGGGTTGCCACCAGATCGGCCGTGTATTCGGCGTTGACCATCGTATCGAGCAGGTAGCCGTAGCCGGGCATGATCGATTCAGGCACAACCGACTGCGGGTCGATCATGTGATCAAGGTGCCAGGCATCCGAATACTTGCCGCCCACGCGGGCAAGGTCTGGCCCTGTCCGCTTCGATCCCCACTGGAACGGGTGGTCATACATCGACTCGGCTGCGAGCGAGTAATGGCCATAGCGCTCAACCTCATCCCGCATCGGGCGGATCATCTGGCTGTGGCACACGTAGCATCCCTCGCGGATGTAAACCTCGCGCCCCGCCAGTTCGAGCGGGCTGTAGGGCCGCACGCCTTCGACCTCTTCGATGGTGTTCTCGAGGTAGAAGAGCGGTGCGATTTCCACGATACCGCCGACTGTCACCACCAAGAGCGACGACACCAAAAGCAGTGTCGGGCTCTTTTCGAGGATGGTGTGTTTGTTCAGGATGCCTTTGGCTGGTGTGTTTGTTGTATCAGACATTTCTCAGCCCTCCTTATTCAGCCGGCACGCCAACCGGGGCGTACACACGGGCACCGCCTCGGATGGTCATGAACATGTTCCACGCCATGATCAGTGCGCCTGTGAGGTAGAGCACCCCGCCCAGACCACGGACCACATACATCGGGAACTTCGCAGAGACGGTGTCGGCAAAGCTGTTCACAAGGAACCCGTTTGCGTCGACCTCACGCCACATCAGCCCTTCCATGATCCCCGTGACCCACATCGAGGCCGCGTAGAGGATGATGCCGATTGTCGCCAACCAGAAGTGCCAGTTGATCGCGGACATGGAGTACATTTGCGCACGCCCCCAGAGCTTGGGTGTCAGGAAGTAGAGTGCGGCAAATGTGATCATGCCGTTCCAGCCCAAGGCGCCCGAGTGCACGTGACCGATGGTCCAGTCTGTGTAGTGCGATAGGCTGTTGACGGCCTTGATCGACATCATCGGACCCTCAAAGGTGGACATGCCGTAGAAGGCAAGGCTGATCACCATCATGCGGATGATCGGATCGGTCCGCAGCTTGTCCCATGCGCCTTGCAGCGTCATCAGACCGTTGATCATGCCGCCCCAGCTAGGCATCCAGAGGATGACCGAGAAGACCATGCCCAGCGTCGATGCCCAGTCAGGCAACGCGGTGTAATGCAGGTGGTGCGGACCCGCCCAGATATAAAGGAAGATCAGCGCCCAGAAGTGGATGATTGACAGCTTGTAGCTGAAGACCGGACGGCCGGCCTGCTTGGGCACGAAGTAATACATCATGCCGAGGAAGCCCGCAGTCAGGAAGAAGCCCACAGCGTTGTGGCCATACCACCACTGCACCATCGCATCCTGCACGCCTGAGAAGACCTGCACGGACTTGCTGCCCCAGATGCTCACCGGGATCGAGATGTTGTTGACCAGAT
>CAXQAV010000159.1:0-8251 GCA_964221795.1 Luminiphilus sp.
CTGATCACCTGCCACCGTGTTCTGGCGGCTGACGGATTGGGTGGCTATTCGGGGCGTGGAGGGATTGAGGCCAAGGTCGCGCTTTTGCGGCTCGAACGTGCTGCGGGCCTGCTGATCTAGGCGTTCAGCTGCGGGATGATCTGCTGTGCGATCCCTGCAAAGAGCAGATAGACCGAGGTGATCACAAGCCCCCAGTGTGCCCAGCTGTCAGGGTAGAAGTCGACCCATGCCGCCCAGCCGGCAAAGAACGTCCAGGCGAGTGCCATAGGCAAGGTGACAGCACGCCAGCGCTCGGTCCGCACCGGATGAACGAACTTCAGTGGTGCAAACATCGTGATTGCGAGGGCAGCGACCAGCGCGAGCGAGACCCAGAAATTCGGCTGTAGTGCAAAAATCACCAGCACCAGCATGTTCCAGCACCCCGGAAAGCCCGAGAAGGAGTTGTCCTTGGTCTTCATCCGTGTGTCAGCGAAATACATCGCCGATGCGAAAGTGATGATGATGATCGCGATCCAACCCGTCCAGCCGGGCAACAGCCCCGATTTGAACAGCGCATAGGCGGGGACAAACACGTAGGTAAGATAGTCGATAATCAGGTCGAGCAGGACACCGTCAAACTCTGCCGCGTTCTTCTTGACGTGATAGCGGCGGGCCAAAGGGCCGTCGATGCCGTCCACGAAGAAAGCGACGACCAGCCAGAGGAACATCAGGCTCCACTGTTCTTCAACGGCGGCTAGCATCGCGAGCATCGCGAAAACGGCGCCTGTGGCAGTCAGCAGGTGAACAAGGAGAGCTTTGGTGCGAATATTCATTCCCTAGGTTCTGCGGGAAAAACGCGGGCAGGGCAAACAGTTAATCAGGCTTTCGGATGGGCGTTTTCGTAGACAGCCGTCAAATGCGCGGCATCAACAGCAGTATAGGCCTGTGTAGTCGAAAGCGAGGCATGGCCGAGCAACTCCTGAATGCTGCGCAGATCGCCTCCAGCGGCAAGAAGATGCGTGGCAAAGGAATGGCGCATCGCGTGAGGCGTTGCCGTGGCGGGCAGGCCGAGCTGCATGCGGGCCTGTTCCATGACCTTCTGGATCGCGCGCGCCGACAGCGGCTTGGCCCGCAGGGACCAGAAAACCGGCCCGTCACCCTGGACCGGATAGGGACAGAGGCGGATATAGTCGGCAACGGCATCCCGCGCGGCAGGGATGACAGGCACAATCCGCTCCTTATCGCCTTTGCCCCTGATCCGCAGCACTTCGGGCAATGGCACGTCGTGCCCTGTCAGCCCGAGTGCCTCGGAGATGCGAAGTCCGCAGCCGTAGAGCAGGGTGACCACGGCGATGTCACGGGCCGCGACCCAGGGCTCGCTGGCCTGCAGGCCGACAGTGTCGATCATCGCCGAGGCTGCGTTTTCCTCAAGCGGACGGGGCAATTTGCGCTGGAACTTGGGCGCCCGGATGGACAGCACGGCGGTCGGCTCGAAGCCCTCGCGGGCCGCGAGCCAGCGGTAGAAGGATTTGACGGCCGACAGGCTCCGTGCGAGTGACCGCGCCCCGATCCCGCGCCCGCGCTCATGCGCCATCCATGACCGCATGTCGCGCACTGTGATCCTTGCGATCGGTGCTAGGCCCTGAGCACCGCCGTGGTGCTGGCCCATAAACGCCAGAAAGCCCAAAACATCGGTCTGATAGGCTTTCAACGTGTTCTCGGCAGCACCCGCCAGGGCCCGTTGATGCGCGAGCCAGCCGTCGAGGGCGTCGGTGAGAGCGGGCGAGATCATCGCCTCAGCTCAGCCAGCGGCGCACGACCCTTTCGAAGACGCCGGCAAAGAAGGCCAGCAGGTCGGTGCCCTGTTGCGGGGTGAAGAGGGTTTCGTCCTCGCTGCCCATGACCAGCATGGCAGGCATCCGGCCCTCGCCCAGATCAACCTTGAGGCATGCCTCGGACTTGATATAGGCACCGCGCTCCCCGTAAAGCGCGCTGCCTGCCTTGTGGAAGGGGCGCAGGGTCACCTGACGGGCCGGCATGTTGCGGCCGAGCGTGATGTAGCCTTCCACAAAGCCTTCGGGCATGACGGAAATCTGGGTGTCGCTGAGGCCGGCTTTCTCGGGATCGTCGCTTTCGACAACCAGCCGCATTGCATCGACACGCAGGATATCTGCCACATCGCCGTGCAGGTCATGCAGGAACTGGGGGAAGGTCGCAGGCTCCATCATGCGCAGGATTGCGCGGTGGACCTGATTGGTGCCGGCCAGATTGTCGTAGGCAGCGGCAATCACTGTGCGGTGGGTTTCCTCAAGCCGGTCGAGACGGGCCTCGAGACGCTCCATCGCGACCGCGCGAAGATCGACGACATTGCCGCCCTGTGCCTGATCATTCGCGCCCACAAGGGCACGCATCACATCAGGATCTTCCAAAAGAACGTCAGGGTTCGCGATGATCTTTGCGCGAAGATCATCCGCCATTGCTGTATCGGTCATTGTGCCTGCTCTGCTTTGTTTTTTGGGAAAGTAGCAGAGAGCGTCAGGGTTTGTCCTGCCCTTTGTCGCGAACCCCCGGAAGGCGTGGCACATTTGCCCCAGCGGAAAAAAGGCGGGCCATTGGCCCGCCTTCATGTCTTTTACAGGATCTTGATGCCTGCCTTTTCCACGTCGGCCATGAAACCGGCCAGACCCTTGTCGGTCATAACGTGGTTTGCCATCGCCTTGATCACGGATGGCGGGGCTGTCGCGACATCGGCGCCGATCTTGGCGCATTCGCTCATGTGGTTGGCCGAGCGGATCGACGCGGCGAGGATGTTGGTCTCGAAACCGTAGTTGTCATAGATCGTGCGGATGTCCTCGATCAGCTCCAGACCGTCCATGTTCAGATCGTCCAGACGTCCGATGAAAGGGCTGATGAAGGTCGCACCGGCCTTGGCGGCGAGCAGGGCCTGATTGGCCGAAAAGCAGAGGGTCACGTTGACCATAATGCCATCGTCGGACAGCGTCTTGCAGGTTTTCAGGCCCGCCCAAGTTAGTGGCACTTTCACAGCGATGTTGTCGGCGATTTTCGCGAGCTTGCGGCCCTCGGCCAGCATGGTGTCGGCGTCCAGCGCCACGACCTCAGCCGAGACAGGGCCGGATACGATGTCACAGATCTCTTTGGTGACCTCGAGGATATCGCGACCGGACTTGGCGATCAGCGACGGGTTGGTGGTGACGCCATCCACCATCCCGAGGTCGTTGAGTTCCTTAATCTGGTCGATCTCTGCTGTATCCACAAAAAACTTCATCTCTTCACTCCGATGGTGGGTTGGTGTTTTCTAGTGCAGCGTTTACCCCCATCTGGCTGTTAGCGCAAACCCCTAGGGTGGCAATGACTGAAGACTTTTTCTCCGAAGGCAGGCTGGTGGGCGTTCTGACAACCCAGCCCATCGACCGCGTGCTGGACTACAAAGCACCCGAAGGCGGCTGTTTCGCGGGCGCCTTTGTCGAGGTGCCTTTGGGCCCGCGCAAGGTCTTGGGCGTGGTCTGGGGGCCGGGTAAGGGTGACTATGACCTCTCCAAGATCCGCCATGTGACCCGCGTGCTGGACGTCCCGCCGATGCGCGACGAAATGCGCGAGTTTCTGATCCGTGCTGCCGAATACACGCTGACACCCCTCTCGGCGATGCTGCGGCTTGCCACGCGTGCGCCCGGCCTCGGGGACGCTGTTTCCATGCGCAAGGTCTACCGGATAGGCTCGGTAACACCGGACCGGATGACCGATGCCCGCGCCAAGGTGTTGGAGGTGCTGCGCGACTATGGGGGCCTGTCCTTTACCCTGGGCGAACTGGCCGAGATGGCGGGGGTCGGGACCTCGGTCGTCAAAGGGCTCGTCAAGCAGGGGGCAGTCAGCGAAGAGGACGCGCCCCGCGATACGCCCTATCCGCATCTCGATCCGGATTATGGCGGCAAGGCGTTGAGCCCTGATCAGGCGGCAGGGGCTGACGCCTTGCGGGCCGCGCTCAGGAGCGACGGATACGGCACCACATTGCTCAAAGGCGTGACGGGTTCGGGCAAGACCGAGGTCTATCTGGAGGCCGTCGCCGAAGCCCTGCGCATGGGGCGGCAGGCGCTGGTCCTCTTGCCGGAGATCGCCCTGTCCGGCGAATTCATCACCCGCGTCGAGGAACGCTTTGGCATGCGGCCTGCGGAATGGCACTCGGGCGTGACCATGACCGAACGACGCCGCTGCTGGCGCATGGTGGCGCAGGGTAATGCGCAACTGGTCGTCGGCGCTCGCTCGGCGCTCTTCCTGCCATTCCAGAACCTCGGGTTAATCGTTGTCGATGAGGAACACGACACCTCCTACAAGCAGGAGGATGGCGTGCTTTACAATGCCCGCGATATGGCCGTCCTGCGGGCGGCGATCGGCGGCGCGCAGGTGGTGCTGGCTTCGGCCACGCCGAGCCTCGAAAGCTGGGCCAATGTGGAGGCCGGCAAATACGCGCGGCTGGAGCTGACGTCGCGCTTCGGGGCGGCGGTGATGCCCAAGATGGGCGCGATTGATATGCGCAGCGAGGCGCTGTCTGCCGGAAATTGGGTGTCACCGACGCTGAAGGCCAAGATGACGGAGCGGCTGGAAAAGGGCGAGCAGTCACTGATCTTTCTGAACCGGCGCGGCTATGCGCCGGTGACGCTCTGTCGCGCCTGCGGGCACCAGATCGGCTGTGACCATTGCGATGCGCGCATGGTCGAGCACCGGTTTCTCAAGCGCCTCATGTGCCATCAATGCGGCGAGACCAAGCCGATGCCGACGGTTTGCCCCTCCTGTCAGGTCGAGGGCAAGCTGAATGCGGTCGGTCCCGGTGTCGAACGTATGGGCGAGGAAGTGGCGACGCTCTTTCCCGAGGCGCGCATTGCGGTTCTGTCGTCGGACCTTTTCGGGTCTGCACGCGCGATGAAGGCCCATATTGCGGAAATCGCCGAGGGCGGGGCGGATATCATCATCGGCACCCAGTTGGTGGCGAAGGGGCATAACTTTCCCTTGCTGACTTTGGTCGGGGTCATTGATGCAGACCTAGGGCTGCAGGGCTCTGACCTGCGCGCTGCCGAGCGGACGTTCCAGTGGATGCGACAGGTTGCGGGCCGTGCGGGGCGCGCGGAAACGCCGGGTGAGGCGCTGTTGCAGACCTATCAGCCGGAGCATCCGGTAATTCGCGCCATTCTGGCAGGCGACGAGGAAGGGTTCTGGTCCGCCGAGGCGGCAGAGCGGCGCGGGGCAGGCGTGCCGCCCTATGGCCGTATGGCGGGGATCATCCTGAGCAGCCCTAACGTGCAGGAGGTCTTTGATCTGGGCTGTGAGATGGCGCGGCGCGACGCCCCTCTGCGCCAGATCGGGGCCCAGGTCTTTGGCCCTGCGCCTGCGCCGATTGCTCGGGTGCGCGGGCGGCATCGTGTCCGGTTGCTCGTGAAGGCCGAGAAGGGCGTGCCGTTGCAGGCAGCGCTCGTGGCTTGGGTGGCGCAGTTCCGGTTGCCCTCGAACTTGCGGATGGCGATCGATATTGATCCGCAGAGTTTTTATTGAAGCGTTTACGCTGGATTAGGGGGCTGATGCCTCCGGCGGGAGTGTCCAGGAAGAAAGAATTCAGGCGGGTTTGTCTGGCTGACGCTCGCCCACCTCTTCGCGCCAGTGCTTGCGGCAAAGCGAGAGATAGCGGTCGTTTCCGCCGATCACGACCTGATCGCCCGCGGTCAGCACATTGCCCTGATCGTCCTTTCGCACCACCATCGTGGCTTTCTTTCCGCAATGGCAGATCGTGCGTACTTCGCGCATTTCATCTGCAAGCGCCAGCAGGGCAGCGGAACCGGGAAAAAGCTCGCCACGGAAATCGACGCGCAGGCCAAAGGCCATGACGGGGACTTTGAGGTCGTCCACCGCGCGGGCCAGTTGCCAGACCTGTTCGGGTTCGAGGAACTGTGCCTCGTCCACAAAGACGCAGGCGCATGGGCCGGCGTCTAAACGCGCCGCGATTTTGGCAAAGAGGTCTTCGCCGGCGGTGAACGTATCCGCGTCGGCGCCGATCCCGATCCTGCTGCCGATCCGGCCCTCGCCCGCACGGTTGTCGAATTGCGCGGTGATCAGATAGGTCTGCATCCCCCGCTCAATGTAGTTGTGCGAGGCTTGCAGAAGCACGGTCGATTTGCCCGCGTTCATCGTCGAATAGTTGAAATACAGCTTGGCCATAGAGGTGATTAGCGTCGGTCTTGCCAGAAAGGCAAGACCGACGAATTGGTGACGATCATTCCGCTGAGGGAACGTGAGGCAGAGGGAGCCCCAAGAGGCGGTGGTCAATCGTCACCAAGACACTGCATGGCATCTGCCATAGACACTCGTTACGTCATCCCCGGAACACTGGGATGGTTAGAACATGACATCTCTGCGAAACCTTATTAATGGGAATGGACGGCGGGGCTTCCCACTGTCCTTACGTATAGTGAATGGGGGCACCCATGCCGGGATATCGCAGCTATCTGAAGAAACACACCGAGAGCCTGGTCAAGGATGTTGGCATCGAGGCGGCCTGTGAACTCACGGGCAAATCGAAAGCTACTCTTGGGCGCTATTATTCTGACACCGACGAACATGCCGACCGCTTTATGCCCGTCGATGCCGTTGCCGCGCTTGAGGCTGCGGCCAGCTATCCCCACGTCACCGCTGCGCTGGCGGAATTGCGGGGCGTGAATATCTCTTACGACTCGGCTCGCCAGAACACGGATGAGGGCGAGATCAATTCGGATGTGATCAAGCTGAGCCAGCGCTTTGCCTTGCTGATGGCCGAATACAACCTGTCCATTGCCGACGGGGTCATTTCGATCAACGAGGCCAAGCGGCTCTTGCGCGAGACCGTCGCACTGCAGCAGGTCTTGCTCGATATGAAACTGCACCTTGAAGAGAACCGGTGAGCGTGTTGGACCTCTCGGATCTGCCCAATATCGTGCCGGAGGCGCTTGCTCCGCTGGACATGACGGCGCTGGCGGGTCCTGACGGGCCGACACATCCCCCGCGTATCCTTTTGCTTTATGGCTCGCTGCGCGAGAAAAGCTATTTACGAATGGCCGCCGAGGAGGGCGCGCGTGTGCTGCGCGCGCTGGGTTGCGAGACACGGTTCTTCGATCCATCGGGCCTGCCGCTTCCCGATGACGGGGTGAGCGCGGATCATCCCAAAGTTGCCGAACCGCGCGATTTGGTCATGTGGTCGGAAGGCATGGTCTGGTCCAGCCCCGAGCGTCATGGCGCCATGACCGGTATCATGAAGGCGCAGATCGACTGGATCCCGCTCTCGCCCATCGGCGGTATCCGCCCCACGCAAGGCAAGACGCTGGCGGTGATGCAGGTTTGCGGCGGCTCGCAATCCTTCAACACGGTCAACCAGTTGCGCCTCCTGGGGCGCTGGATACGGCTTCTGACGATCCCCAACCAGTCATCGGTTGCCAAGGCATGGGCGGAATTCGAAGGCGGGCGGATGAAGCCCTCGTCCTATTATGACCGCATCGTTGACGTGATGCAGGAACTGGCGCGGTTTACCGTCATGACGCGCGGATGCCCGGCGATGCTGACAGATCGCTATTCAGAGCGGGTTGAGACGTTGGAAGACGTCCACAAGCGGGTGAACGGCTAGATCAGCGGGACAAATGGAACGCCACATGCTGCGAGCAAGAGTAGCGCGGAAACGGTCAACAAAGTCTTTCGCATCAGAACCTCCTTTGATGCCAGGTGCTTAGGCACGTTCGACCACGATTGATCCCACAGAATACCCAGCGCCGAAAGAGCAGATCAGCCCTTTGTCACCCGCGGCCAGATCGTCGGAGTTCTGCGCAAAAGCGATGATCGACCCCGCCGAGGAGGTATTGGCATAATCCTGTAGGATGTTCGGCTGTTCGCCCGGTTCCGGTGTGCGGCCCAGAACCTTTTTCCCGATATAGTCGTTCATCGTCTTGTTGGCCTGATGCAGCCAGAGGCGGGAGAGGTCGGCGGCCTGCACACCCTCTTCGGTCAGGTGGTCGGCGATGTGCTGGCTCACAAGCGGCAGCACCTCTTTGAAAACCTTCCGGCCGTTCTGCATAAACTGCATATCACGGCGGTCTTCCATCTGGTCGTGGGTGCGGCGCAGGAAGCCGTTGTTGTTGCGGATGTTGTTGGAAAACTGCGTGGCGCAGCGGGTCGAGATCACCTTGAAATGCGGGCGGGTCAGCCCCTCGTCGCGCTCGATCACCACGGCGGTGCAGACATCGCC
>CAXQAV010000160.1:0-3156 GCA_964221795.1 Luminiphilus sp.
CACGATCTCGGGGATAGCCTGTGCAAAGTTGTGCGTGACGTGCCCGGGATCAAAGGGCGCGCCGATGGTGACGGCGGCCTTGATACGGGGGAGTTGTGGCGTTGCCTTGAGAACCGCTGCGCCACCGAGCGAATGGCCGATGATGAGCGAAGGTGGCATGCCGCGTTCTTCAAGCGCTTTGGCGGCGGCGACCAGATCCTCAACATTTGAGGTAAAGCTGGTGTTCTCGAACTCGCCTTCCGAATGGCCGAGGCCGGTAAAATCGAACCGCAGGACGGCGATGCCCATAGCCGCCAGACGGCCAGCGATGCGCCGCGCCGCTGTCAGATCTTTGGAGCATGTAAAACAATGCGCAAAAAGTGCGGTCGCCAGATGCGGACCTTGCGGCATGTCCAGCCGCGCGGCCAGCGTGTCTCCGGCATGACCGGCGAAGGAAAGTTTTTCGGTCGGCATGGGCGTGACCTTTCTCTGGGGCAGTCTCTTTGGTGCCATAGAGATGGAAGTCAGGGCGCGCGCGCACAACTTTTTTCACCGCATGTCGCGGCAAGGTGAGAGATGTTACGGGCTCAGGGTTGCCCTTATTGGCCCATCAGAGCAGGGTCGAACGGGTATTTCGTCAGATTTTCGAAGCCGTCCTCGGTGATCACCACCTGATCTTCCAGCTTGATCGAGAAGTCGCCGCCTTCTGGGCTGACCAGCGCCTCGACGCAGAGTGTCATGCCCGCTTCCAGTTTGTAGTCAAAAGCACCTTCAACCATCTGGTCGGGGTAGGCGACCAAGGGCCATTCGTCGCAAAGCCCGACACCGTGCATCAGGCAGCCGTATTTCAGTTTCTGGTACTTGTCTGGCAGGACATGGGTATTGCGGCTGAGGTCGTTGATCGACACGCCGGGTTTGAGCATCTGCATATTGGTCTGGATATGCTCCACGCCGATCTTCATCGCCTCGATCATGTCGGGGCGCGGTTTGCGGTCGCCAATCCACCATGTGCGGCTGATATCGACGCAAATGCCGTAAGAGCCGATGAGGTCGGTATCAAAGGCCACGATCTCGTTGTTCTGGACGATGCGCGGGCCGCATTCCTGAAACCACGGATTTGTGCGCGGACCGGAGGCCAGAAGGCGGGTCTCGATCCACTCGCCGCCGCGGTTGATGTTTTCGGCGTGCAGGACGGCCCAGATATCGTCCTCGGACATATTCCCTTGGGGGACGCCTGCGCGGGCGGCTTTCTCCATCTCGTAGCAGGCGACCTCGCAGGCGTGGCTGGCGCAGCGCATGGCGAGGATTTCGTCGGGGCCTTTGATGGAGCGGGCCTTTTCGGTCAGCTCCTCTCCGGGGAAAACATTAAAGCCGACGGCCTCGAGCGCGCGCAGCCCGTGCAGCATCGGTTTGTCCACGCCAAGGCGCATGTTGCCACCGGAATGTTCGCGGATCAGGTCGCGGACCTCGTTTGCAAACTTGTCCGCAGCAGGGTCCAGCTTGTCGCCGCGATCAAAATAGAACAGGTCCGCGCCGGAACGCTGCTCGGCCACCAGTGGGTTGAACTTGGAGAGGAACATCGCGTTCTTGTAGTCCCAGACGACCATATAGCCATCGGCACAGACCAGACAGGCGCGGAACGGGTTATGCGTGTTCCAAAGCTGCATATTGGTGCTGTCGGTGGCGTAGCGGATGTTGAGCGGATCAAACATCAAAATGCCACCATAGTCGCGGGCATTCACCGCGTCGGTCAGGCGCTTGTGGCGCCAGGCCCGCATGGCGGGAAGATTAGGCAGGGTCAGGCCAGCAGCCTCCCATTCGGCAAAGGCAAGTCGTGTCGGGCCGATCTCGACGCGGTCCTGATCGTTCGGTGAACCGTCAGCCAGTGTCGCGCCACGGGTGGGGTCGATCTTACGGGTGTCGCGGTAGTGGGTGTTCATGGGCTGATCCTTGCAGTCACTGCCTCACTATGTGCCGCGCGCGGCGACTGTGATTGCGCGATTTCGACATTTTGCGGGGGCCGGATGGCGCAAATCGTGAAAAAGGTTGTCTTCCGGCGTTCCGGCCACTTTCAGCAAAAGATTGACCTGGTGTGGTCTGGCGGCTTTGCTGGCACGGAAACGCGGACAGGAGGCGGGTATGGCGGAACGCAAACTCTACTTGGGGCTGGTGACGGACAGCCGCCGTCGGGATCATATCCGCCTTAGACCCGATGACATCATTGTCGCCACCCCGCCAAAGTCGGGGAAGACGTGGATGCAAACGATTCTAGCGTTGCTCATTCAGGGGTCGGCAGAGCTTGATTCGGAGTTTTCCGCCAAAAGGGTCTGGGTGGATGTGCGTTTCAGCGAAATCGCAGACCTTGTCGCGGAACTGGACGCCCGCACCGACCGGCGGATTCTCAAAAGCCATACGCTACTGGACGGCCTGCCGGTTGCCGCCGAGCCTACCTTCATCACTGTTTTCCGGCATCCGCTCGACGTGCAATTCGCGTTTCGCAAACACGTGCGCAATATGCCAACCACATGGTTCCACCCGTTTTATCCTGAGGAGGACCCCGACGGTTTCACATTCAGACGCTTCCTCGATCGCGGGGCAGAGGTTTACTGCACGGATGTGACGCCGCTGGCGCATATCCTGCGGCACTACCGCGCTGCGATGGATGAGGCCGCGCGTCCGAACGTGCATGTTTTCCACTATGCCGACATGAAGCGCGACCTTGCAGGCACCTTTGCAAAGGTCGCCTAGATCATCGGCGTGTCCCATTTTGCGGATGTCATGTCAGAGCTTGTCGAGGCGGCGACATTCGAGAGCATGAAACAGAACGCAGAGAAACATGTGCCTTCGGGTGGTCGGGGTTTCTGGAAGTCCGATACCGGTTTTTTCGACAGCGGTTCGCACGGGAAATGGCACGGGGTGCTGAGTGACGCGGAACTTGCTGCCTATGACAGGAACATGGACGCGTCTTTGTCCAAGGATGAACGTGGCTGGCTGGGATACGGAGAGCAGCGGGCGCCATAAGGTGCTGCAGTGACCCGCAATCAAAGACCCCGCCAGATTTCTCTGGCGGGGTCTTTTTTGTGAGTAGGGTCGTCTGCTGGATTAGCAGCTGTAGTACATCTTGTACTCGACTGGGTGAGGTGTGTGCTCGTAGGCGTAGACCTCTTCCCACTTGAG
>CAXQAV010000161.1:0-5371 GCA_964221795.1 Luminiphilus sp.
GTTCCTTCAACTTCGCGCGCAGGGCTGCACGGCCCGAGTGCTTGCCCAAAGGCAGTGATGTGCCGGAGAGGCCTACATCCTCGGGGCGCATGATCTCGAAGGTTTCGGCGTTCTTCAGCATCCCGTCCTGATGGATGCCACTTTCGTGGGCAAAGGCGTTCTTGCCGACGATGGCCTTGTTGAACTGCACAGGGAAACCCGAGACAGTCGCAACGCGGCGCGAGATCGCCATGATCTTGCGGGTGTCGATGCCGGTCTCGTAGGGCATGATATCACCCCGCACCTTGAGGGCCATGACCACCTCTTCCAAGGCAGTGTTACCCGCACGTTCGCCCAGACCGTTGATCGTGCATTCGATCTGGCGCGCACCGCCAGCCACGGCGGCCAGCGAGTTGGCCGTCGCCATGCCAAGGTCGTTGTGACAATGCGTGGCAAAGATCACATCCTCTGCGCCAGGAACTTCGGCAATCAGGCGGCGGATCAGGTCGGCGCTTTCGACAGGGGCGGTATAGCCTACCGTATCGGGGATATTGATGGTGGTCGCGCCTGCTTTGATTGCGATTTCCACGACGCGGCAGAGGTAGTCCCATTCTGTCCGCGTTGCATCCATCGGCGACCACTGGACGTTGTCGCAGAGGTTGCGGGCGTGGGTGACGGTATCGTGAATGCGCTCGGCCATTTCATCCTGAGTCAGGTTCGGAATGGCGCGGTGCAGCGGTGAGGTGCCGATGAAGGTATGGATACGCGGGGATTTGGCGTGCTTCACGGCTTCCCAGCAGCGGTCGATGTCCTTGTAGTTGGCACGGGCGAGGCCGCAGATGGTTGCAGATTTCGCGTTCATCGCGATTTCGCTGACGGCTTTGAAGTCACCCTCTGATGCAATCGGGAAACCGGCCTCGATGATATCGACGCCCATATCGTCGAGCATATCCGCGATTTCCAGCTTTTCGTCATGTGTCATGGTTGCGCCGGGGGATTGCTCACCGTCGCGCAGGGTCGTGTCAAAGATCAACACACGGTCTTTGGTCATTTTCGTAGTCCTTTGTCCTTAGCGTGAAATAGTCGGCGCTGGTCCCCTCTGAGCGGTCGCGCCGAAAGGCACGCTCAGAGGCTGCTAAGGAGTAGGATGTCGCGCGAAGCCAGCCCCGTAGAGGCTGCGATCATGATATGTGCGCGGTTCATCATGGACGCGACTATACAAACCTCCGCACGGTTGAAAAGCCTTTTGCGCCTCGTGCGGGGAGTTTTTTGCCCCCGTTGGAGGAGGAACGGCCATGGACTGTGGCGCAGGTCGGTCTAGCTGAGCAGGCATGACAGATGATCTAAGAAGACGCGCGCTGGTGATCGGCGCCAGTGGTGGCATTGGTGCCGCATTCTCGAACGCGCTTTTGGTGCGTGGTTGGGACGTAGTGGGCCTGTCCCGCAGCAACGATGATTTTGATGTGACTGATCCTGATGCCGTTGCAGAGGGACTGGGCAGTCTGAAAGGGGTCTTCGATCTCGTCTTCGTTGCAGTTGGCGTGTTGGCCGCTGATGGAGGGGCGCCGGAAAAAAGCCTTTCGGCGATTGAGGCCGACCAGATGCGCCAGGTCTTTGCCGTCAACACAATTGGCCCTGCCTTGATCCTGCGTCACGCCGCCGACCTTCTGCCGCGCGAGAGGCGCGGGGTGATCGCAACGCTTTCGGCGCGGGTCGGTTCGATTGGCGATAACAGGATCGGCGGCTGGTATTCCTATCGCGCCTCGAAAGCAGCGCTGAACCAGATCGTCCATGGTGCGGCGATTGAGCTTGCCCGTACGCACAAGCAGTCGATCTGTGTGGCGCTGCATCCCGGCACTGTCGAAACACCGTTTACTGCCAAATACGCGGGGCGACACAAAACCGTGCCAGCAGACGAGGCGGCCGCGAACCTTCTGGCAGTGATCGACGGCCTGGCACCCGACCAGACAGGATGTTTCTACGACTATGCAGGTAAGGAGATCGTCTGGTGAGGCTGGTACTTGTTCTTGGTGATCAGCTGTCACCCGATCTGACCGCCCTGCAAAAAACCGATAAGGCTAATGATGTGGTGGTCATGGCCGAAGTTGCGGATGAGGCATCCTATGTGCCGCATCACCCTAAGAAGATCGCCTTTACCTTTGCGGCCATGCGCAAGTTCGCCGCTCAGCTTGAAAAGGACGGCTGGCGGGTTGTCTACACCAGACTGGACGATCCGGATAACGCGGGCAGCATCACCGGCGAGCTTTTGCGCCGCGCCGAGGAGTATGACGCCGCCGGTGTCGTCTATACCGAACCGGGTGAGTGGCGTCTGATCAAGGCGCTAGGCCAGATGCCGATCAAGACGCACTGCCTACCTGACACGCGGTTCATCGCCAGTCACGACGACTTCGAAACATGGGCCAAAGACCGCAAGGCCCTGCGGATGGAGTATTTCTACCGCGAGATGCGCCGCAAGACGGGGCTCTTGATGGACGGCGACAGCCCCGAAGGCGGCAAGTGGAACTACGACCATGACAACCGTAAACCGGCCCCAGACGAGGTCTCATTCGGTGGGCCGATGCGGTTTGAACCGGATGAGACCGTGCAGGAAGTCCTCGCCCTCGTGCGGGACAGGTTTGCCGACAACTTTGGCACGCTGGATGACTTCTGGTTTGCCACCGACACCGGACAGGCGCGCCAGCATCTGGCGCATTGGATCAGGCACGGTCTGCCGAACTTCGGCGATTTTCAGGATGCCATGCTCGACGACAACCGCTTTCTCTATCATGCTGTGATCGGGCTTTATATCAACGCAGGGTTGCTGGACCCATTGGAGGTCTGCCAGAAGGTGGAAGGGGCCTATCAGTCGGGTGAGGCACCGCTTAATGCCGCCGAGGGGTTCATCCGCCAGATCATCGGCTGGCGCGAGTATGTGCGCGGCATCTACTTCCACCAGGGACCCGATTATGTCACCCGCAATGCCCTGAACGCGCAGCGCAAGCTGCCGCCGGTGTATTGGGGTGGCGAGACCAACATGCGGTGCATGCAGCAGGCCGTTGCCCAGACCAAGGCCGAAGCCTATGCACATCATATCCAGCGTCTGATGGTGACAGGGAACTTCGCGTTGCTCGCAGGCATCAAGCCTGCCGAGGTGCATGAGTGGTATCTGGCGGTCTATGCCGACGCCTACGAATGGGTCGAGGCCCCCAACACGATCGGGATGAGCCAGTTTGCTGACGGTGGGATCATCGCCTCCAAGCCTTACATCTCGTCGGGCAACTACATTCACAAAATGTCAGACTATTGCGCGAAATGTGCCTACCGCGTGCAGGACAAAACCGGCGAGGATGCCTGCCCGTTCAATCTGCTCTACTGGCACTTCCTCGACCGCCACCGCGACCGCTTTGATGGCAATCCTCGCATGGGCAACATGTATCGCGTCTGGGACCGGATGGATGCGGGGAAGCGCGAGACCGTCCTGGCCGATGCGGAGGCGTTTCTGGCCAAGTTGAGCGCGGGCGAGGCGGTCTAGAACGGCCAGATATCCCCTTTGCCAAGCTTTGCATAGGCAGAGGGAAAGGCCCAGATTTCGGGTGGCTCGTCGCTTGTGATCTCGCCACGCGGCACTTTGACGGCGACCTGGCGGATATCGCGCTGCAGTTTGGCCCAGCGGTTCTTGGTGGCTTTGGGAGCGGGGCTGCCGATCCGGCCATAGCGGTTGCCGATCCAGCCGAACGAAGACAGACCGCAGACGCTTCCGGGTTCCCTTTGCGTGGTCCGCAGGTTCAACGCAAAGATCGCAGGGTGACCTGCCCCAAAATAGGGCTGATGTGGGTTGGCACCGGCCTGTCGTTCGGCCCATCCAGCAAAAGGATCCGGTATATCAGGGAGTGGGCGCTCTCTGGGATGGTAGAGCGGAAGCGCACCTCCTGTGACATGCCAAAGCAGTGTCCGCCGGTCTACGGGCGGTTTCCGGTCGGTCCGCGCGCGCCAACGCCCCGGGCCATCGCCGTACAAACCGACGATATCATCGCCGAGAAGTGTATAGACCTGCTCCAGATCGTCTTTCGTGGCGTAGAATGGAAGCCAGGGCATCGGTTTGTTCCTTGCTGAAAAGGAAAGGCCCGGCGTCTGACCGGGCCTTGGAAGTCCTTTGAGGCGCGTCGATCAGTTGTCGCCGTTTGTCTCTGATACCAGCGCGCCATTGGACCATGTGCCGACGGCTTCCTGTCCGCTGGCGTAGGTCATGGTGCCTTCGCCCTCGCGACGGCCACGGACAAAGCTGCCCTCGTAGACATCGCCATTGGCGTAAGTGGCCACGCCGGTGCCATTGATTTCACCATCGCTCCATTCGCCGACATAGGTGAACCCGTCAGGCAGTGTGATTTCCCCCTCGCCGTGGCGCTGCCCGTTGAGGAAGGAGCCGATGTAGACAGTACCATCGGCATAGGTCGCACGCCCCAGACCGTTGCGCTGACCGTCAGACCACTGGCCTTTATAGGTATAGCCGTCAGGGTAGGTCATGGTGCCCTGACCATGGTGCTTGCCGTCAAGGAACTCGCCCACATAGGTCAGGCCATTCTCGAATGTCGCCGTGCCTGTGCCGCTGATCACGCCGGCCACCCATTCGCCCTCATAGGTCGCGCCATTCGGGTAGGTGATCTTGCCCTGTCCGTCCGCCAGATCGCTCGAGAAACTCCCCACATAGTCCGAGCCGTCAGGGTAGGTGACCTGCCCTTCGCCTTCGATCTGGCCGTCAACCCACTGGCCGACATAGGTGTAGCCATCAGTTGCCGTGAACGTACCTGTGCCATGGCGGAGGTCATTGAAGAACTCGCCCTCGTAGACATCGCCGTTTGCATAGGTGGAGGTCCCAATCCCCTCGCGGCGTCCATCGACAAGGTTGCCGACATAGACATCGCCGATGGGCTGGGTCAGCGTACCTTCGCCCTCGATCGCGCCATTGACCCAGGCGCCCGCGTAGACAAGGCCGTCCGCCATGGTCAGCGTGCCGAAGCCGTCACGCTCGCCTGCGACGAGGGTGCCTTCGTAAACCGAGCCGTCAGGATAGTGATCGTCCCCTCACCCTGTTTCTGGCCGTTTTCCCATGTCCCCGCATAGCTGTAGCCGCCAGGGCTGGTCATTGTCCCGGTGCCATGGTGCATCGCGTTGCGGAATTCGCCTTCGTAGACCACGCCATTGGCGTAGGTCGCAATACCGGTGCCGGTAATATTGCCGTCGACCCAGTCACCCACATAGGTGCCGCCGTCAGCAAATGTGATTCGACCTGTGCCCTCGGGCTTGCCTGCTGAGAATGTGCCGACATAGACCGAGCCATTGGGGAATACAGCCGTGCCTTCGCCGCGAATCTCGCCTTCGACCCATTCGCCGG
>CAXQAV010000162.1:0-3473 GCA_964221795.1 Luminiphilus sp.
CAGATGTCTCGCGCTACTATGTCAGCAAAGGTGCTCTGCTGATCGATGACATGCCCCTGAAGCAGCCCGAGAAATTTGTCGGCTATCGCGGCAACCCAAAGGCCCCCGATGCGGTTCTTCTGCGCAACAACGGCCTGCATGTGGAGCTGGTCTTTGACCGCGCCCACCCGATCGGCAGCCGCGATCAGGCGCTTTTGGCAGACGTCCGTCTGGAAAGCGCTGTCTCCGCGATCATGGACTGCGAGGACAGTGTTGCCTGCGTCGACGCCGAGGACAAAGTCGAGGCCTATAGCAACTGGCTTGGTCTGATGCAGGGCAATCTTGAGGCCTCCTTCGAGAAGGGCGGCAAGACGATGACCCGCCGCCTGAACGACGACCTGACCTATACCGCCCCTGACGGCAGCGCGGTGACCATCAAGGGCCGTGCGCTTCTGTGGATCCGCAACGTGGGTCACCTGATGACCAACCCCGCGATCCTCGACGCGAACGGGGATGAGGTCTTTGAAGGTCTGATGGACGCGATGATCACCGGCCTGATCGCCATGCATGACCTGAAAAAGGAAAGCGGCAACTCTGCCCACGGCTCGGTCTATGTGGTCAAGCCAAAGATGCACGGCCCCGAAGAGGTCGCCTTTACCAATGATATCTTCGGCATGGTCGAAGACGCGCTGGGTCTGCCACGCGACACCGTCAAGATCGGTATCATGGACGAAGAGCGCCGCACCACGGTGAACCTGAAGGAATGTATCCGTGCTGCAAAGTCGCGCGTCGCCTTCATCAACACCGGCTTCCTTGATCGCACCGGTGACGAAATCCACACCTCGATGGAGGCTGGGCCGTTCAGCCGTAAGGACTTCATCAAGCGCAAACAGTGGATCGGAGCCTATGAGGACCAGAACGTCGACATCGGTCTGGAGTGCGGCTTTTCCGGCAAGGCCCAGATTGGCAAGGGCATGTGGGCCATGCCCGACATGATGGCCGCGATGCTGGAGCAGAAGATTGCGCATCCGCAGTCGGGTGCCAACTGTGCATGGGTGCCAAGCCCGACAGCGGCCACCCTTCATGCGCTGCACTATCATAAGGTTGACGTCATGGCGGTGCAGGCCAAACTGCGCAAGGGCGGCCGCCGCGCCTATGTCTCTTCGATCCTCGATATCCCTCTGGCGCAGTATCAGCGCTGGACCGACCAACTGAAAATGCGCGAGGTCGAGAACAACGCCCAGGGTATCCTCGGTTATGTTGTCCGCTGGATCGATCAGGGCGTCGGTTGCTCGAAAGTGCCTGACATCAACAACGTTGGCCTGATGGAAGACCGCGCAACCTGCCGGATTTCCAGCCAGGCACTGGCCAACTGGATGCACCACAATGTCGTCAGCGAAGAGCAGGTGATGGAGGCCATGCGCAAGATGGCCGTGGTTGTCGACGAACAGAACGCCGGCGATCCGGCCTATCGGCCGATGGCACCGACCTTCGATGGTATCGCTTTCCAGGCGGCATGTGATCTGGTCTTCAAGGGCCGTGTCCAGCCTTCGGGCTATACCGAGCCTGTCCTGCACAAGCGCCGGCTCGAACTCAAAGCACAACGCAACCACTAATCAGACGGAGAGACAAAAATGGCTGAGATTTCTGCAAACAAGGCCCGGACGATCATCCGCAAGGCGCTCGCCAAGGGCGAAGAAATGGGCTTCAAGCCTCTGTCCGTTGTCGTATTGGACTCTGGCGGTCACGTCAAAGCCTTCGAGCGTGCCGATGGGGCTGCCCCCGGTCGCTTCGGGATTGCGCACGGCAAGGCCTATGGGTCGATCATGCTGGGCATGGCAGGCTCGGCGCAGATGGCGCGGGCCGAGCAGCAGGCCTATTTCATGGCCGCTGTGAATGGCGTCTATGGCGGTGCCGTGGTGCCAGTGCCCGGTGGTGTGCTGGTCAAGGACAAGCGCGGCACGGTGATCGGCGCGGTGGGTGTCACCGGTGATACATCGGACAACGATGTGATCGCTGCTATGGCCGGCATCGAAGCTGCAGGGCTCGCTGGCGAGTCCTAACGCCCGGCCAAGGTCGCCCAATTTCTAAGCATTTGCGCCGCTGGCAGCACTCTGTGCGTTGCCAGCGGCGTTTCTGTGCGCGCGTTGGCCTTTTCTTCCACCGCCAGATCGGCTTACATTTCGCACAACGGAAGGAAGGACAGTCATGGCGCGGCCAGTCGTTGCAGTCATCTCCAATGCCCATCTGATCAATGACCGCTACCGTGTGCACGGATCGGGTGCGATCAACGTCGACGCTCTGGCACGGGTCTCGGGCGTGCTGCCTGTGATCCTTCCGATGGAGCCGGAACATATCAGCGTGTCGGAGCTGATGGAGAACTTCGACGGTTTCTATTTCCCCGGAGGCCGCCCGAACGTCCATCCCGAGAACTACGGCGAAGAGGTGACTGAAGCGCATGGCACCTTTGCTCCTGAGCGCGACCGCATCACGCTGCCGCTGATCCGCGCCTGCGTCGAACGGGGCCAGCCGATCTTTGGCGTTTGTCTTGGATTTCAGGAAATCAACGTTGCCATGGGCGGCAGCCTCTACCCTGAAATCCGAGACTTGCCGGGCCGCGATAATCACCGGATGCCCCCCGATGGCACTGTCGAAGAACAGTTTGCCTTGCGCCACGAAGTGACGGTGACGGAAGGCGGGCCGTTTCACAGGCTCTTCGGCGCACGGAAAGTGATGACCAACTCGCTGCACGGGCAGGGGATCAAGGAACCCGGCCCGCGTATCGTGATCGACGGACACGCACCGGACGGGACACCCGAAGCAATCTACATCGCGGAAGCACCCGGTTTCAGCATGGCGGTCCAGTGGCATCCAGAATGGAACGCTGCGAATGATCCGGTGTCCCGTCCCATGTTCACAGCTTTCGGCGAGGCCTGCCGCGCGTGGAAGAACGGCGGCCTGTTACGCCCTGTCCACTATGAGGCCAGCCGGTCGATTGCCTCATAGTTGGCCTTGATCGGCAATTCTCCCCCGCCTTTTGATCTTACCATGGTCTCAATAGGGGGCACGGAACGGCTTGCATCCTTGATGCAATCTGTCACCTATTAGCGCTAACATTTCTGAGCTCTAGGAAAGTCATCGCATGATACGCTCGCGCATTAACGAGATTATGGCCGAAGCCGACGACATGATCCGATCCTACGGGTTTGTCTTGCCGCCATGGGCCTATTGGACACCGGAAGAGTTCAAAGCCCGCGCGGTCGAGGCGCAGGCTGTCATCGACGCCCGCTGCGGTTGGGATATCACCGACTATGGCGCGGGCCGCCATGACGAGATGGGGTTGTTCCTGTTCACCCTGCGCAATGGCCGTCTGGCCGATCTGCAGCGCGGCGGGGGGATGTGCTATGCTGCAAAGCTGCTGATTTCCACGCAGGACCAGCTGTCGCCGATGCATACCCATGTGATCAAGGCCGAGGACCTCATCAACCGTGGCG
>CAXQAV010000163.1:0-7963 GCA_964221795.1 Luminiphilus sp.
TGAAGCACGAGAAGATCGTGCCGCTCTGGCATCATGCGCTCGAGGAAGTGGTGGGCGAGGACAGCCCCAAGGGCGTGACCGCGGTCCGTGCCAAGGACGTCCGCACCGGCGAGATCACCGAGATCCCCTGCAAGGGCGTGTTTGTCGCCATTGGCCATGCGCCGGCCAGCGAGTTGGTGAAAGACCAGCTTGAGCTGCACAACGGCGGATACGTGAAGGTAGAACCCGGCACGACACGCACCGCGATCCCCGGAGTCTTTGCGGCGGGCGACCTAACAGACCATGTTTACCGGCAGGCGGTCACCTCGGCAGGCATGGGCTGTATGGCTGCGCTGGACGCAGAGACATTCATTGCCGAGATGGAAGACGCGGGCGCGGTTCAGGCGGCGGAGTAGGCGTTGCAGGACACGCATGTCCTGATCTTGGACGGCGGTTTCTACCGGCACAAAGCCATGGCTGAGGCCGCGGATATTCTTGCTCCGGCCCATGCACCTGAGGGGCGGTTCCATCGCGATGGGCAACGCGCTCTCTATTTATCCCAGACCCCAGAGGGATGTCTGGTTGCCACAAAGCGCTATACAGATGCATCTACACCCGCGCGGGGCATCTTTCCTTTGCGCGTATCTCGGTCCCGCGTTGTCGATCTGCGCGATCGTGCGGCAACAGACGCACTCGGGATCGACACCACCCATCGTGCGATCGAATGGCAGAGCCTACGCGCCGATGGGCTGCACTCGCCTACATGGGATCTGGCGGATAGAGTCAGAGAACTTGGCCTTGACGGGATGCTCTATGCCTCGCGCAGTGATCCGAGCAAGACACATCTGACCCTGTTTCGATGGAACGAGGAGGGCACGCCGTCGCAGTTCCAACGCGCCGGCGAGTTCATAGCGGTCGGTTATTAGCGGATTGCCCCCGCGTGAGGGAACGCCGTTGCGCGGATGGGTAGATTGTCGATACGCAAGTATTGCATTCATGGCATAGGGGGAATGATCCCCCTTTTTGCTGTGGTATGCTGGACAAATGCGGCTGCGGGCGTCTATGCCTCGGCCAGATTTCCGATATTCGAGACCATGACGATATGTCCCAAGACCTTGCCCCGATCCCCGAACTCTACGTGTCCTACGAAAGCGCCCAGAAGCTGAAAGTCGAGGCGGGTGAACTGCACAGCCACGACCTGACGCCGCGCCAGATCTGCGATCTGGAGCTGCTGATGAACGGCGGGTTCAATCCTCTCAAGGGTTTCCTGTCCGAGGCTGACTATGACAACGTGGTCGAGAACATGCGTCTGGCCGATGGCACGCTTTGGCCAATGCCGATCACGCTGGATGTCTCAGAGAAAGAGGCCGAGCAGATCACCGTCGGGCAGGATATCGCCCTGCGAGATCAGGAGGGCGTGATCCTCGCGACGATGACCGTGACCGACAAATGGGTGCCCAATAAGGCGCGTGAAGCCGAAAAGGTATTCGGTGCTGATGATGTGGCGCATCCGGCGGTGAACTATCTGCATCATACGGCGGGCAAGGTCTATCTGGGTGGTCCGGTCACGGGTATCCAGCAGCCCGTGCACTACGATTTCCGCGCCCGTCGGGACACGCCGAACGAACTCCGCGCCTATTTCCGTAAGCTGGGCTGGCGCAAGGTTGTTGCATTCCAGACCCGCAACCCGCTGCACCGTGCCCATCAGGAACTGACCTTCCGTGCCGCGAAAGAGGCGCAGGCGAACCTTCTGATCCATCCTGTCGTCGGCATGACCAAGCCCGGTGACATCGACCACTTCACCCGCGTGCGTTGCTACGAGGCCGTGCTGGACCAGTATCCTGCCTCAACGACGACAATGAGCCTGCTCAACCTCGCCATGCGCATGGCCGGCCCGCGCGAGGCGGTCTGGCACGGACTGATCCGCAAGAACCACGGTTGCACCCATTTCATTGTTGGTCGCGATCACGCTGGCCCCGGCAAGAACTCGGCCGGTCAGGATTTCTACGGGCCCTACGATGCGCAGGACCTCTTCCGCCAGCATCAAGAGGAAATGGGCATCGAGATGGTGGACTTCAAACAGATGGTCTACGTGCAGGACCGTGCCCAATACGAACCTGCCGACGAGATTCATGACCGCGACAAGGTGACCATCCTTGATATTTCGGGCACCGAGTTGCGCCGCCGTCTGGCAGAGGGTCTGGAGATTCCCGACTGGTTCTCCTTCCCCGCTGTGGTCGAGGAATTGCGCAAGACACGTCCGCCGCGTTCCCAGCAGGGCTTTACCGTCTTCTTCACCGGTTTCTCGGGCTCGGGCAAATCCACCATCGCTAACGCCCTCATGGTCAAGCTGATGGAGATGGGCGGGCGTCCCGTGACGCTGCTGGACGGCGACATCGTCCGCAAGAACCTCTCGTCCGAGCTGGGCTTTTCCAAAGAGCACCGCGACCTCAACATCCGCCGGATCGGCTATGTTGCCTCCGAGATCACCAAGAACGGCGGGATCGCGATCTGTGCGCCGATTGCGCCCTACGCCAGCACCCGCCGCGCCGTGCGCGAAGAGATCGAGCAATTCGGCGCCTTTATCGAGGTCCATGTCGCGACCACGATCGAGGAATGTGAACGCCGCGACCGCAAGGGCCTCTACAAGCTCGCACGGGAAGGAAAGATCAAGGAATTTACGGGGATTTCGGATCCCTACGATGTGCCCGAAAACCCCGAGCTACGCCTTGAGACTGAAAGCGTGCCGGTGGACAACTGCGCCCATCAGGTGATCCTGAAATTGGAAAGCCTCGGGTTGATCAAGGCATAGGCAGATAGAAGAAGGGCGGCCATTGGCCGCCCTTTGATCTAGTGCAACGTGACCGGTTGCATCTTGTGTTCTCGCGCAAGATGGAAGGCCAGCTTGCGATCAGCCACAAGGGCCAGTTGCTCTCCGGCGGCGTTATGCACGGCATAGATTTCGGCAAGGTCGCCGATCTGGTGTTGCACTTCGATGGGCAGATCAGCCGTCAAGACGGGTTTCACATAGACGATGTTCTGGCCGATTTTGTCGAGGTCGAATTTCGTGTCCATAGCTTACCCTTTCTTGATCTGGATGGTTTGAATGATGCGCTCGGGGACCGAGCGGGTGAGATCGACGTGCAGAAGGCCATTCTCCATCACCGCCTCGCCGACATCGACGCCGTCGTCCAGCACAAAGGATCGCTGGAACTGACGCGCGGCGATCCCGCGATGCAGAAAAACGCGCCCCTCGCTGTCGTCCTTCTGGCGGCCACGAATGACGAGCGAGCTGTCCTCGACAGTGATTGCCAGATCGTCTTCGGCAAAGCCCGCAACGGCGAGCGTGATGCGATAGGAGTTCTCGGAGGTTTGTTCAATGTTGTAGGGCGGGTAACCCTCGTTTCCGCTTTTTGCGGTCCGTTCGACCAGCCTTTCCAGCTGTTCAAATCCCAGTAGGAACGGATGTGTTCCCGAAGCCAGTTTTGTCATATGACACGTCCTTTGCGAAGCGACTGTCGGTTGCGGCCCCGATTGCGGCGGCCTTCGGTAAAAATATGGGGCCTGCCAAACCATTGATCAAGAGGCACATAGGGCTTGAAAGACGATCGCCGTTGTAGACAATGCGGTGAAACGGCTGTCCCAAGGGTACGCATGAACCAGTCTGCACAAATGGAGGAGTCAGAGGTCCTGCGCATCAAGCTGGAGGTTTTGCGCCGCGAGCACCGCGATCTGGACGAGGCGATTGCCGCCCTGCACGACAAGGGCTCCGCCGATATGCTGACACTCAAGCGGCTCAAGAAGCAGAAGCTGGCGCTGAAGGACAGGATCGCCCTGATCGAAGATCGCCTTCTGCCTGATATTATCGCCTAAACGGGATTGCCGCAGGGCCGCGCTTGGCTATAGTGCCGCTTCCTTTGAATAGATGGGTAGACAAGATGAGCAACCCCCGCGTCGGTATCATCATGGGCAGCCAGTCGGACTGGCCGACAATGCGCGAAGCAGCCGATGTGCTGGATGAGTTAGGGGTCGTCTATGAGGCCAGGATTGTCTCGGCCCACCGCACACCGGATCGTTTGTGGGACTACGGCAAGACGGCTGTGGAGCGCGGCTTGCAGGTAATCATTGCAGGGGCAGGGGGCGCGGCCCATCTGCCGGGCATGATGGCCTCCAAGACCCGTGTGCCTGTGATTGGAGTTCCGGTTCAGACCAAGGCGCTGTCGGGTGTGGATAGCCTTTACTCGATCCTGCAGATGCCCCGTGGCTATCCTGTCGCCACCATGGCGATTGGCGCGGCGGGTGCCAAGAACGGCGGGTTGATGGCGGCAGCCATCCTTGCATTGCAGGATGCCGACCTTGCTGCCCGCCTTGATAAATGGCGCGCTGATCTGTCTGCCTCAATCCCCGACGAGCCTTCCGATGACTGAACCTCTGCCAACTGGTGCCACCATCGGAATTTTGGGCGGTGGCCAATTGGGTCGTATGCTCTCGGTCGCGGCTTCACGCCTTGGGCTGAAAACCCATATCTATGAGCCTGGTGCCAATCCGCCTGCCGGAGATGTGGCACATCAGGTGACGACCGCACCTTACGCAGACGAAGCGGCGCTGACTGCTTTTGGTAAATCCGTCGACGTCATCACCTATGAGTTCGAGAATATCCCCACTAGTGCGCTCGACCTGCTGGAAACGCTCGCCCCGATCCATCCCGGACGACAGGCGCTGGCGACCAGCCAGGACCGCCTGACCGAAAAGACCTTTCTGCAGGACCTCGGGCTGCAGACCGCACCCTTCGTCGATATCGCGAACGAGGATGACTTGCAGGCGGCGCTTGGTACCATCGGCACGCCTTCGATCCTCAAGACCCGCCGTTTTGGGTATGACGGCAAGGGGCAGGCACGGATCATGTCTCCGGCAGACGCGCCGGGGGCGTTCGCGGATATGGCAGGTGCGCCGGCAATCCTGGAAGGCTTTGTCGAATTCACGCGCGAGGTCTCGGTGATTGGTGCCCGTGGGCCAGACGGCGCCGTGGCCTGCTACGACCCGGGCGAGAACGTCCACAAGAACGGCATCCTTGATACTACGACCGTCCCTGCAACTCTGTCACCGCCGCAACGTACAGACGCCGTCCTGATCGCGGCCCGTATCCTCAACGCGCTCGACTATGTCGGCGTGATGGGGGTCGAGCTTTTTGTGACGCCGAAGGGCCTGATCGTGAACGAGATCGCCCCGCGCGTGCATAATTCGGGGCACTGGACCCAGAACGGCTGCACCATCTGCCAGTTCGAGCAGCACATCCGCGCCGTTGCGGGCTGGCCGCTGGGTGACGGCAAGCGGCACAGCAACGTGGTGATGGAGAACCTGATCGGTGACGACGTGCTGCGGGTGCCGGAGCTGGCGACGACGGGTGCTGCGATCCATCTCTACGGAAAGGCCGAGGTCAAAGCGGGCCGCAAGATGGGCCACGTCAATCGCGTGACGGGCCCCGCAAACTGACGTTCGCTAGTCGGTCCCGAAGATGATGCCTGTCAGGCTAAGCGATCTGTCGAACTCACCGTCCCGCAGAAAGGCGAGTACTTCCTGAATGACCAGCGGGTTGTTCATCATGAAGGTATGGGTGACGGGCAGGACGATGTGGTCCTTCATTCCCTCCAACCGCGTTGAGGCGACCGAGACCTTGCCATCGTCAGGCCCTTCGATCAGGGCCGAATAGACAGGATTCAATGTCCGGTTGCCCGCAATGATCCCGATCTCATAGGGCACCGCATCCAGCTGGTTGGGCAGGCTGTTGTCTTCGGTTCCCAGTTGCAGTCCCGCAGGGCCGTTGACCCATTGGAAAGGTTCGAAGTCGCCGAAGATATCGACCAGTTCAGAGCCTGAATTCGGTGGCCCCAGCATGACCACGCGCCCCATCTTTTCGGGGCGGTTGTTCGTCAGCCACGCCCTCACAAGAATGCCACCCATGGAATGGGTGACAAAGTTGATCTTGCGGTCGCCACAGGCTGCAACGTCTTCGGCCACATGTTTTTCAACGAGCGTCTGGATGTCTTCCTCGGTCGAGGGGTAGCCGCGGTTGACCACAAAATAGCCCGCGTCTTCGAGCACCAGTTGCATCGGGGTCAGCGAGATTTCGGTGCGCGCCAGCCCGTGCAGCAGGATTACGCATTCATCCGCCATGGCGACAGACGGCGTAATGAGAGCAAGAAACGCGGCCCAGAGGTGTTTCATGGATCATAGGTAACATGTGTGGGGTGTATCAAAAGACCCTTCCACTGAAAACCTAGCGTCGCGCCAGCAAGGATACACCGATTCCGCCCAGAACGAGGACACCCGCAATGACCAGTCGCGCGGTCAGTGCTTCGGAGAGGAAGAGCACCCCTACCGCAACGGCGATGACAGGCACACTCAGTTGCGCGATGCCCGCGACGGTCGTCGGCAGTGACGGCAGCGCGCGATACCAGAGCGCATAGCCGAGGCCTGACGTGATAGCCCCCGCGATCATAGCCGTGATCGTGCCGGGGATGTTGAGCGGCCCCGTTCCCGTCCAGAGCCAGACAATTGCGACCAAAGGCAGGCACAGCAGGAAATTGCTGGCCGTGGCACCCAGCGGGTCAGCCTCTGCCCGCCCCAGGAGCGTGTAGGCGGCCCATGCGACCCCTGCGGCTGTCATCGACAGCGCTCCTGCAATTGGCACCGTCGCCGATCCGGCAGGCCAGAGCAGAACGCAAAGGCCCACCAGCGCGATGCCCGCGCCGACCCACCGCAAAAGCGGGATCGCGCCACGTTCAAAAAGAGCCCAGCCGAAAATGACGACCTGCAACACGCCGAAGAGGATCAGCGCTCCGAGACCTGCGTCTAGCGTCAGATAGGCCCATGAAAAGCCGATCATATAGACCGCAAGCGCAAGCGCCCCCCAAAGCCGTTTTCCGTTCAACACGGGAGGGCGCGCGCGGCGCCGCATCGCGACCAACCTCCACAGCATCGCGGCCCCTGCCGCAGTCCGGATCGTGGCAAAATCCATAGGCTCCATGCCTTGCAGCCCGACGCCAATGCGGTTCAGGATCGAATTGGCGGCAAAGGCGCACATAGTGAGGGTGACAAGCAGGAAGAGTTTCATCGCGTCATTGGGCGTCAAAAGGGGCGGGGTAGACGAGCGCCTGCGGTTTGGCAGGCTTGTCCATGCCCGCAAGCATCGTGTGATCGATCGGAAAGGGGCCGGTCAGCTGCGCAGCTTTTGCGCGCGAAAATCCAGCCCGTTCATAGAATGCTGGGTCACCGAGCACCACAATGGGGGTTTGTGTCAACCGCGCCCATTCGCCGAGAAAGCCGATCATCCGTTTCCCATAGCCGTGCCCCTGCAGTTCCGGTTTGATGGCCACCGGTGCAAGACAAAGCCAACCTTTGGGGCGGACCATATACGATAGCGCATAATAGCCGATGATCTCGCCATCCCACGTCTGTACGGTCTCGCCCGCAATGCAGCGCGCCTTGCGCAGCTTGCGGACCAGTGCAGCCTCGTCCCGCCCACCGAAAGCCGTATGCAGTAGGGCGTCGACCTGATCTTCTTCGCCTGCGCGCAACTCGCGCGCAAAGTCTGGACCTAGTGACATGTTGGCAGGCTGTATCGGCAGCCAAGCTTTGTGTGCGTGATCTGGACCATCAATCGCTCCGGTTGGTTTCGCGGCAAGTTGATACCGTATAGGCGCAAAAGAAAAGGGCGGCTCCGGAGGAGCCGCCCTTCGCTTTGCCTAAGGCAAGGCTGAGTTACATCATGCCCATGCCGCCCATGTCGGGCATGCCGCCGCCGGCGCCGGCGCCTTCTTTGGAAGTCTTGTCAGCAACCATGGCTTCGGTGGTGATCAGCAGACCAGCAACCGATGCAGCGTCCTGCAGGGCAGTACGGACAACCTTTGCAGGGTCGATTACGCCGAATTTGAAGATCGGAAGAGCGTCGTGTAGGGAAAGAGTGTGCCTTCATGTGTAGATC
>CAXQAV010000164.1:0-18317 GCA_964221795.1 Luminiphilus sp.
AGATCGACGCCTATAATGCTAACTTCAGTCATGGATGCTCCTCCTTCGAAGTGACATTCTGCAGAACATCACTTTGGCACGCTGCGATGCCGTCAGGCGGGGGCATCCACGCCATCACTAACAATCAAACCGGACCAGTCAGATCAGGCTCCCCACTGGCGCGTGTCATAGGCTCCGTCTGCGGTCACGCTGCTGGGTCGTGTCTCGGAAGTGGTGGAATATTGAAGGTGGCGTAACCTCCGGGTGAACTGACACCCACCCAACCGGCGGCTGCAACCGCCAGGGAGATCACACCATGAAGAAGAATATCGACAGCTTGTCCCTTTCGCCACTGTCCGACGCATCGGGATATGATCCGATTGAGGATCGCCTTCGGGCAAATGTCCGCGCCACCATCGAGGCGATGTTCGAAGAGGAACTGGCCGAATTTCTTGGCCGCCTCCGCTATGGCCGAGGAGAAGAGCGGGCCAAGGGATACCGCCACGGTCACCGTGATCGGCAGTTGACCGGCACATTCGGCACAGAAACGGTACGTGTTCCGCGTGCCCGGATCGAGGGCGATGCGGGCACGGTCACCGAATGGCGCTCGAAGGCGCTGCCGCGCTACAAGAGGCTGACGAAGAAGGCCGAGGCCCTGATTGCGGCGGTCTACCTGGCCGGCACCAACACCCGGCGCGTCAAGCGGGCGCTGTTCGGCCTGTTCGAAGGGGCCGTCAGCAAGGACGTGGTCAGCCGGGCATAGCGCAAGATGAAGGTCGACTGGGACGCCTGGTCTGCCCGGGATCTGGCCGGCGAAGAGATCGTGCGGCTCATCCTCGACGGCACCGTGATCAAGACCCGGCTGGACCGCAAAGCCACCAATATCTCGGTGCTGGCCGCGATCGGCGTGCGCCGGGACGGGCAGAAGGTGCTTCTGCCGATCAGGAACATGGGCGGCGAGAGCACCGCAGCCTGGAGCCAGTTCCTCTCCGATCAGGATACGCGAGGGCTGCGACGGCCTGAATTCGTGATCGTTGACGGCGCTCCTGGCCTCGAAGCCGCGCTCGTGGCGCTCTGGGGCGAGGACCTGCCCATCCAGCGCTGCACGGTTCACAAGCACCGGAACCTCCTGGCGCATGCCCCCAAGCGCCTGCACGACGAACTGGGCGAGGACTACCGCGACATGATCTACGCCGGCACCGCCGCCGAAATCGAGAAGCGCCGCAAGGCCTTCTTGCGAAAATGGAAACTCAAGTGCCGCGCTGTCGCCGACAGCCTCGAGGAGGCCGGGGACCGGCTCTTCTCCTTCATCCGCCTTGACGCATCGCAATGGAAATCGGCAAGGACCACCAACGCGATCGAGCGCCTGAACGAGGAATTCCGCCGCCGCATCAAGACCCAGACCGTGCTGCCCTGCGCCGAAACCGTGCCCATGTTGCTCTGGGCCCTGCTGGCCTCCGGGCAGATCCAGATGCGCAAGGTCGACGGCTGGGAAACCCTTTCTCAGCCCCTCGAGCCGATGGCTCTTGACCTCGCGGCCTGAACGGAGCCAATTTCACATGCGCGGAGCTCGCCGCCAGGGAATTTACACCACATTCGAGACACGACCCGCTGCTGATCTCTTCGTCTTTCGGAGACTGTTCGAGCAGTTCCGACAGGACCAGGCTGTCGCTGTCGCGGCTGAGGGAATTCGATAGCACGGATGCCAGACGTGGCAGCATCCATCGCAAGATGCACCTTGCGCCATTGGCGCCGCCCCTGAACGCCGTGCTTACGGGCCTGCCTCTCGCCACCGCCAAGGAACATGATCCCGGTGCTGTCCACCAGCAGGTTCAGCGGCCCATCGGCGCGGCGATAACGGGATCTGGACGGCCAGTGCTTTCTGCTGACGGCACAGCGTAGAGAAATCAGGAACGGGCCAGTCCAGCCCCGCCAGGTTCAAAAGGCTGGTGACCATCCCGGCTGTCTGCCGAAGGGGCCGTTTGAAAAGAACCTTGAGCGACACGCAGAACTGGATCGCCGCGTTCGAGCAGACCGGTGAGCGCCCTGGTCGCCCTTCATGTGGCGCGGTCAGGTCATTTCTTTATCCATCCAGATCAGAAGCGAACCGCGCTTCTTGAGCGCATCGTTGTAGCTGGACCAATTCGTCGTGCGTTAGCGGGCAGGTGCGGGCTTACTCATCGGCGCCGCCTAACCGCATGGATTCGCGATGTGGATCCTTAGCGGTAAGAGTTCTTCAACAACGCCCCATCGGCTGGAAATCACCCGTGGCTTTCGAAAAGTTCGCCGCCAAACATGGGTATACACTGGAATGAAAACGGTGCAGGTCCAGCCCGGGAAGTAAGCTACATGAAGCGCTGGTTTCCGACAGTAGCAACAGAGCTGGCGTTGTCTCTCAAATTCCGATGCACACCTTGGATGAAGCGTTACGCCGCGAGTAATCCGCCTCGCCTAATTTGCCATCGATCGCAGAAATTCGGCAATCCGTTCAGCAATTAGCCCGCGGTCAAAATCTAATGTGGCCACATGATAGGACCGCTCCAACCAGATGAGATGTATCTCACTCGATACCACCGATGTCGCGATGCGTGGTGCGTTCTTCGGATCAACAACGTTGTCGCGGCGCGATTGCAGGATCAGGACGGGTTGGCGGATCAGCGGCAGCAGCGCGCCGGTGGCATTGGTCAGAAGGAAGCGCTCTTTCAGCGTTTCGCGCGGAATGCGGTCATAGCAGATCTCGGTCACTCCCTGTTCGGCAATGTCGGATCCGATCCCGCTGATGAACTCGGCCCCTTCCGCGTCGTAGAGTGGCGCCACCACCTCGGGGCGATAGAGACCGGTCGAGCCGTTGATACTGACCACGCCCTGTATCTTTTCGGGCATGCGGGCTGCGAGGTTGAGCGACAGCGTCGCGCCCAAGGAAAGCCCGCCGACGATCACTCGCGCGCAGCGCGACGATAAAGTTTCAAGGGCCGCTTCGGCTGACGCTACCCAGTCGGTCTGGTCGGTCTGTCCCAGCGCAGCGGGGCTTTCACCATGGCCCGCCAGCAGGGGGCAAAACACTGTCGCGCCACTCGCTGCATGCACTTGCAGGGCAACTTCGCGCACGCTCTGCGGCGTGCTGGTGAACCCGTGGAAAAACAGAAATCCGGTATCGCTACCTTCACAAAGAAAGGGCTGCGCTTCGGGCAGGTCGAAGGGGGCAATTGGCGTCTGTTTCATAGGCGCATAAAATCGCGCTATGGGTCGGTTGCGCAAATAGACTTGCGGTATCATGCGATAAGCAAACGCGATCAATCCAGCGGGGTGAAGTGATTGCGAAATTGGCGCAGCAGCCCTGTATCGGCTTTGATGCTCCACGCCATTGAAATCGTCGCCTCTGCGTCCAGCCCGTCGAGCGGCGCAAGCTCCAGCGCGGCGGGCAGGCTGTCTGCGATACTTGTGGGAAAGAGTGTCACGCCGCGCCGTTCTGCCACACGCTGAAAAATCACCTGCACGTCCCAAGCTTCGTCCACGACCACAGGACTGAGCCCGACCCGTTCGCAAGCGTTGTCCAGAAGCGCGCGCCACGAACGCCAGTTTTCCCGCAACCCCATGACGAAGGGCCGACCCTCCAAGTCCTTCAGCCGCGCAGGTGCCTCTCCGACGGGGGCGACCACACCGATACGCGAACTCCAGACCGGCATTTGGGCGATCCCCGGCGCGCCGACAGAGGGGTGCGACAGAAGGAACCCGAGGTCAATCACGCCTGATTGCAGATTTTTCAGCATGTTATCCGTAGACATAACGTGCATCTCGACCTGCACGCCCGGTACACTGCGGTGAAAGGAATCCAAGGCTTCGGAGATTTGCCGGGAGCTGGCGAGGGCGGAATAGCCGACGATGATATGTCCCCGTGCGCCGCCAGCGTTCTGTCGCGAAGCGCGGATCGTGCGTGTAAATTGCGCCACCGTCTGGCGCGCATCATCCAGGAAAACCGCCCCCTCGGGCGTTGGCACCACGCGCGGGCCGCTTCGGTCAAAGATCGCGAACCCAAGATCAGTTTCCGTGTCTTTCACGGCTTTTGAAATGGCGGGTTGCGCGATATTGAGCATCTCAGCAGCCGCGCGGAACCCGCTGGCATCCGCCACCGCCAGAGCATAACGCAAGTGCCGCAAGTCGAGGCGGGTGGGTTTCCGGCTGTCGTCCATTCGCTTTTCCATATTGATCGCGTTTCGTTATCACTCGATCAACCATCACTATTTGTCAACTGAACCATGAGCGGTGAGGTTGAATTGGAGATACGGGCCCAGATCCCGTCTTGGTATGGGGAGGAGGCCCGATGCTAACGCTGTTCAACAGATTGTGCTCATGGCTGATGTTCATCGGCGGCTTTGGCGTTATCGCGATGATGCTGAACATCGTGGCGGACGTCGTCGCGAAACTGCTGTGGAACGCACCGATCCAGGGCACCGTCGAGATGTCGTCGTACTATTACATGGTTGCGTTGGTCATGCTGCCGATGGCCTTTGTCGAGATGCAGGACCAGCAGATCTCGGTAGACCTGCTGTTCAACCACTTCCCCGCATGGCTCCAGAAAGCAGCGCTGGTCTTCGGGTTCTTGGCCGCTGCTGCGATCTTGGCCGTCATGACGTGGCGCAGCGGCCTGGATGCTGTCCGCGCGCTTCGCGTGGGAGAGGTCGTCATGGGCGGACGCGAAGTCGTCGTCTGGCCGTCGCGTATGGTCTTGCCGCTTGGTTTCGGGCTTGCCAGTCTTGCAGCATTGCTGCGGGCCATACTGGTGCTGCGCGGCCAGCCCGTCACCCAATCCCAGCTTGAGGGGGCCCTGTCATGAGCAATCTTGTAATTGGCTGGATCGGTGTCGGTACTTTGTTCGGGTTGCTGGCTTTCCGCATGTCCATCGGGACGGCGCTGATGGCGGTGTCGTTTGTCGGCATCAGCTTCATGTTCAACCTGCAAGCCGCCCTCGGCATCGTCAGCGCAATGCCCTTCAACCTGATTGGGGACTGGTCGCTGACGGCGATTCCGATGTTCCTGTTCATGGGTTTTATTGCCGCCAATACCGGACTGACGGCGGGCGCTTTCGACCTGCTACGTGTGTTGCTGGCGCGAGTGCCGGGCGGGTTGGCGTCTGCCAGTGTCGGGGCGTGCGGGCTTTTCGCTGCCGCCTCCGGCTCCTCCATCGCGACAACTGCAGCGATGTCGAAGATCGCCGTGCCGGAGATGCTAAGGGCGAAGTATCACCCATCGCTGGCCACAGGCGTGGTTGCGGCTTCCGGAACGCTTGGCTCGCTTATCCCGCCCTCGATCCTCATGGTACTCTACGGTATCTTCACCGAGCAATCGATCGGCCAGTTGTTTATCGCAGGCGTCATTCCGGGCATGCTTTCGGCGCTCGTCTATATGGCAATGATCACCGTCCGCGCCACTGTTACGCCAGCGTTGGCACCACCCGTTGTCGAACGGATTGACCGCACGCAGTTGCTGCGCCTGATCTGGTCAGTCTGGCCCTTCCCGGTGCTGGTATTGGGCGTATTGGGCGGCATATTCGGTGGCTTCTTCACCCCGACCGAGGCCGGGGCGGTGGGTGCCTTTCTTGCCGCGACGGTCGCACTGCTGCGCCGCTCACTGACCCGAAAGGCCTTGGCCGAGGCAATTCGCCAGACCACGCTGGCGACCTCCTCCATCTTCTTTCTATCCATCGGTGCGGTGATGTTCACCCGCTTCATGGGGTTGTCCGGCGTGCCGCGCGCGCTGACTGACGCCATGCTGGCGGTTTCGGACAACCAGATCGTCATTATCCTGATGATTGCCGCACTCTTTGTCATCCTGGGTATGGTGATCGACTCTATCGGCCTGATTTTGTTGACCCTGCCGATCCTGTTGCCTGTGTTGGAGGCTGCCGACATCAATCTGATCTGGTTCGGCATCATCTGCATCAAATTGCTGGAGATCGGCCTGGTGACACCGCCTGTCGGACTGAACCTATACGTTCTGCACAGCGCGCTGTCGGGCGAGGTAAAGCTCAGCGACGTTATCTCAGGCACGACGTGGTTCATCGCCATGGACACCCTGACGCTTTTTATTCTGATCGCCTTCCCCGCGATCAGCCTGTTTCTGCCCTCGCTCATGGCGCAGTGACCCGTATTCACTTGGAGGAGACGACAAAATGAAGCTGAACATATCCCTGCTGGCCCTCGCGGCATGTGGCCTCGGTACCGCCGCCGTCGCACAGAACGCGAACCATTTTTTTGCTGAACGCCATTCCATGGTCCGCGGACCCTATGTGGAGTTTGCGGAGCGCGTGGCCGAGAAGACCAATGGCGACGTTAACTTTACCGTATTTTCCGGCGGCTCGCTGCTGCCGCCTGCTGCCTCTTTGCAAGGCGTGCGCGACGGTGTGGCCCAGGTGACATATCACGCAGGCACCTACACACCCTCCGAACTGCCAGTCGCCAATTTGATCGGTAATTTCGCCTTCTACAACACAGATCCGATGGTCATGGCTTTCGCCTCGACCGAGTTCGGCCTAACCAATGAGGCCGCGCTGGCCGAGTGGAAAGAGAACGGCGTGGTTTTCGGCGGCGGCTATTCGACCTCTGAATATTACATGATGTGCAACACGCCCGTCGCCACCTATGAGGACATTCAGGGCAAACGTCTGCGCATGGCTGGCGGCGCCTGGTCGCGCTTTGCCGAATACGTCGGCGCGGTGCCGGTGTCGATCCCTTCAAGCGAGATGTACACCGGCCTCGACACAGGGTCGCTCGACTGTGCTGTGGCAGCTGCCGATGCGCTGGATTCCTTCTCTCTCTCGGATGTGGTGACCCACATGAACACGCTGGCCGTGGGCAACTACTATGCTGGCTTTGAGTGGGGCTATAACCCGGCCTTCTGGCAGGGTCTGTCGGAAGAGTCGCGCGGCGTGTTATTCGACCAGATGGCCTACTATCTTGCGCAACACCGGGTAGAATTCGACAAGGACGTCGAAAAGGCCGTTTCCGCTGCCGAAGCACGCGGCATGGAAGTCTTCGAGCCTGATCAGGCTTTGACGGATGCGCTGGCAGAATTCGTGACGGCCGATGAGGCCGTGCTGATAGAGAATGCCAAGACCCGCGGTATCGAGAACCCCGAAGCGCTGCTGGAAGATTACAAGCGCATCGTGGATCGTTGGGCTAACCTGCTGGCCGATGTGGATCACCGCGACACCGAAGCGTTAGCCGCGCTGGCGAAGGCGGAGATCTACGACAAGCTGGACCGTGCGAACTACGGCATGAACTAAGCCTAAGGATCATAGAAGAAGCAGGGGGCGCTGCTAAAGCGCCTCCATTATGCGATCATCGACAGCCAGCGCCTATAGGACGCTACTGTCACAAGGGCCCGATCGCGCACCAACATTTCTCCGCGTTTGACCCATTTGCCGACTGAACTGCGGCCAAAGTTTGAGGTGCCTTCCCCGAATTTCGGACGCTGATGGTGTGGATGCCCCCATCGGCCTACTTCGTCACAAGTGACGTGCTCCCCTAAAAAGTCCGCGGTTATTAGTTTGCTCTGTTCAGGGTTTGGTCCTCTACTGACCGTTGGTGATACTCCCACGGGGTGAGCCCGTCGAGGCTCGTATGTGGGCGATGGTGATTGTAGTCGTTACGCCAGGCCGCGATCAACTCTTGGGCGTGGAACAGGATCGCGAACAAGCTCTCGTTGAAATGGCGTAATCGGGGCTTCGCTCCCGGTCCCGCCGGTGGTCTTCTTTTCGGCAGGTATCAGGTCAGGGAGGATCAGAGGTGGTTGCGCTATATGCCGGGTTGGACGTGTCGCTGGAACTGACCAGCATCTGTGTGGTGGATGAGGAAGGCCGTATGGTTCCGGAGGCGAAGGCTGCCTCGAAACCCGACGCCATCGCCGACGCGCTGCGCGAAGCGGCGGGAGAGTTCGTGAGGTTTGGCCTCGAGGCTGGGCCGCATTCGCGGTGGTTATTCTTCGGCTTCAAGGATGCCGACCTGCCCGCCGTGTGCCTCGAGGCGCGCCATGCTAAGACAGCCATGGTCGCGATGAACCGGAACGAGAATGACCGCAACGACGCCCGGTCGATCGCCCAGTTGGTGCGATCTGGCTGGTTCAAGGCCGTTCATGTGAAATCTCGCAGAAGCCAAGAGTTGCGCATGCTGCTGACGGCGCGAGAGTTCTACGTCAACAAGCTCGGGGACCATGAGAACGAGATCCGCGGCGTATTGCGTCCGTTCGGCCTGAAGGTCGGCAAAGTTGGGGCGCGGGACTTTGAGGCCCGGGCGCGGGAGCTGGTCGCGGGTGAGCCCTTGCTCGAACTGTGTATCGAAACCCTGTTGGCAGGACGGGCCGCGATGAAGAAGGCGCTTGCCGAACTCCATCGCGCCCTACTGCGGCTGATCGAGAACGATGAGCTTTGCCGCCGTTTCATGACGATCCCTGGCGTAGGGCCGGTGACCGCCCTTGCCTTCAGGGCGACGATCGACGACCCCGCCAGGTTCAAAAGGTCGAATGATGTCGGAGCGCACCTCGGGCTGATACCCCGACAATGTCAGTCGGGCGAGACGGACGTCCGTGGTCGCATCTCCAGGTCGGGGGGGCATTCACCCGGACGGCGCTGTTTACCGCGGCCCACGTGATGCTGACCCGGTCCCGGCAGTGGACGGCGGGGCATGCGGATTGCGCAGCGCAGTAACCTGAAGAAGGCGAAAATCGCTGTGGTAAGGAAGCTCGCCGTCGTCATGCGCCGCATGTGGCGCGACGGGAACCCGTTCCGCTGGGGGCTGCTGTATGATCTGAGTTTCTGTCGATCGTGCGCATACAGCACCCGGTCACAACCGGCTCCCGTCAGGTACGGGGATGAGGCGAAGGCCGCACGAGTGCCTGAGCTGCAATGCGCGCTGATCCGCAAGCTCGCCGTTTAGCATGGCCCGCCTCACCTTCGACCACGATTATGCGGCAGCGCCACGCGGACCGCGGACAGAAGCATGACCCGAGACGGGACCAGAGTGACTGACAGCTTGACAGCCACGCCCCGATTACAGAAGACACTCGTCCCGGAGGCGGCCGTTGAAGCTTTCGACAAAGCCGTTCTGCATGGGCTTGCCTGGCGCGATGCAGTGCCACTCGACCTTCCGGTCTTCCTGCCATTTCAGAATGGCATTCGACGTCAGTTCGGTCCCATAGCACGTCGGGAAGAAGCGCTGTTTTAAGGTTATGGCCACGCGCGTAGCTCGGACAGGAAGGTATAGGCGACACAGGCCAAGCATCCCGGGCTGAAGTCGTCAATGACGCAGAGTACTCGGATTCGAAGTTGGCCAAACTGTTTGCGGAGGCTGTATGATTGGCGCGCAATGCCGCCCATAAACACAGGCCTTTGCCCTTAATGCAACGGACCCAATAGTTTTAGAATGACCAAAGCAACAGTCCCCGATTTGAGATCTTCCGGGAAACCGGGAAAAATTCCGACAGACGGTACGTTTTCTCAAATTGTCGTCATGTGGGAGCGTTTCCTTGGGTCAGGACACCGGTGTGTCGTTCTGGTGGGTTCCGCGTAGCGCGCCTTCGAAGAAATTCGCCACCGTGGCCCGCACCGTGGCCTCCACGTCGATCTCCAGCGGCATGTTGTAGACGAACTTCCGAATGGCGATGTAGAACACTGCCCCGTGCAGACCCCAAAAGAGCTCCATCTCTTCGGTCGGTGGGGGTGGCTCAGTATTTTCAGGCGTTCCGGGGTCGCCGCGCGAGGCGCGTAGCTCCAGCGCTGTCGGCTCGATGATCTTTGAACGGATGATGTCGAGATAGCGTTCGGTCAGCCCGTAGGATTTTAGTCCCGAAGACACGAATATCCGGACCCAGTCATAGTCGAAGACCCGCTCGGCGTAGGCGACGTAGAACTGCGTCAGCCGCTCTTTCAGAGGGCGGTCGCGATCAAGGATCAAATGCTCCCAATCCGGGTTCCAGCGCTTCAAGTAGACATGATCGTAGACTCGCTCGATCAGCGCATCCTTGCTGTCGAAGTGGCGATATATCACCGCGTGCGACACCCCCATCCGCTTGGCGAGCTCGCGCGTCTGTCCCTCAAAGCCTGATTCCGCGAAGAATCGGACTGCCTCCTCTACAATAAGTTTTTCGCGCTCTTCGGCGCGCATGTTTTTACGGCGTGGACGTCCAGTTTCAGTCTTTAGGTCTGACATCATGCGGTCCCTTATGCGGTCCGTTTTTTGCACGGCAATATAGCGGATTTGAAAAAATAACCAAGTGGTCATTTTTTCTTGACCTGCATTCGGTGCCGTGCCTTTAGTAAGTAACCAAGTGGTCATTTTTGGTCGAGAAAGCTTTCGGCCGGGGAGGGGGGAAAGTGAAACTACCAGCGTTCGAATACCTGCGTGCACGCAGTGCGGAAGAAGCTTGGCAGCTTCATTCCGAAGCGGAGGGCGATGCGGTCTACCTATCGGGTGGGCACAGTGTCGTGCCATCGATGGCACTGCGTCTTCAGGCACCGTCCCGGCTGATCGACATCTCCGGAATTGCCGATCTTCACGGTGTCGCGGTGCAGGGCGAGGTGCTGCGAATCGGCGCGATGACCCGCCACACTGAGGTGATGGACAGTCCGCTTGTCGCGCGCCATGCGCCGCTACTCGCGCTGGCCGCGCCGCATGTGGCGCATCCCGCGATTCGCAACCGAGGCACCCTTGGCGGCAATCTGGCGCTGGCCGATCCGGCTTCGGAGTTTCCCGCGGCGGTTTTAGCCCTGCGCGGGGAGATCGACATCATTGGGCCCGAAGGCCGCAGACACGTCCCGGCCGATGAGTTTTTCCTCGATCTGTATGAGACCACCCTCGCTCCCGGCGAGATCCTCACTGCGGTGGAGGTTCCCCTTCCCCCCGTCGGCCGACTCTTTGCCTTTGACGAAATTGCGCGTCGCCGGGGCGATTACGCCATGGTCGGTGCCGCGGTTCAGGCCGATTTGGAGGAGGGCATAGTTGTCGATGCTTCGATCGCGTTTTTCTCGGTGGGGTTCACCCCGGTGCGGGCCAGGGCGGCGCAGGCGGCGCTGATTGGCGAGCCGCTATCGCTCGAGAGCGTTGCGCGCGCCCAGGCCAGCTTGGCCCAAGATCTCGACCCTCCGGATGATCCGGGCTTCCCCGCGCACCGTCGCGTGCAGCTTGCTCGCGTCCTCCTGGGGCGGGTGCTAAACCAGATGGAGACCCTGCCATGAAGGTCCTCGTGAACACCACCGTCAACGGCGCCCCGGTGCAAGAGGCGGTGACGCCGCGCAGCAGCCTTGCGGATTTCCTGCGCGATGATCTGGGTCTCACCGGCACCCATCTGGGCTGCGAGATGGGCGCCTGTGGCGCCTGTCTGGTGCTGCTCGATGGCGCGCCGGTGCATGCCTGCCTTGTACTGGCGGTGCAGGCAGAGGGGGGCAAGGTGGAGACCGTCGAAGGGCTGACGGAAACCGGGGCTATCGCCGACCTGCAAGAGAGTTTCCACGACCGCAACGCGCTGCAATGCGGCTATTGCACCAGCGGCATGCTGATGAGCGCACAGGCGCTGCTGGCGCGCAACGCGGCACCCTCGCGCGACGAAATCCGCAACGCGCTGTCGGGCAATTACTGCCGCTGCACCGGCTACGAGGCGATCATCGATGCCATCGCCGCCACCGGCCGGGCGCGGACCGCGGCGACAGAGCCGACACGGGCTGCGTCGGCGAACACGGAGGCAACGGAATGACCGTGTATATCGGCCAGCCCCAGCGCCGCGAAAACGCCCGCCGCCATCTTGCCGGACGCGGGCGGTTTGTCAGCGATCTTGCGCTGCCGCGGATGCTGCACGCGGTCTTCGTGCGCAGCCCAATCGCCAAGGGCCGGATCCTCGAGATCGACACCGAGGCGGCATCGCTTTGCCCTGGCATCGTGCGTATTTTCACTGCCGCGGAATTGAACCCGCGCTGCCAGCCCTGGGTCGGCACATTGGATCATTTCGCGGGTATGCAGAGCCCGCCGATGAACATTCTCGCCGAAGAGGAGGTGCTTTGGGTCGGCCAACCGGTTGCGATGATCCTCGCGCGCAGCCGGGCCGAGGCCGAGGATGCCGCCGATCAGGTGTTGGTGGATATCGAGGACGCCGAGCCTGTGACAGGCGGGGCCCGGGTGCTGCAGCCCGGTGCCGCGCGGGCCAATGAGGCCGCCGAAAGCAATCTTTGCTACGAGACGCTGCTTGAAACGCCGGATGTGGACCGGGTCTTTGCCGAGGCAGCGCATGTGGTCGAAGCGGATTTCACCTTCGGGCGCCATACCGCGGTGACGCTCGAGCCGCGCGCGGTGGTGGCGGATTACGATCCCGCCAGCGGGGCGTTGACGGTGCATCACGGTACTCAGACCCCCTATCAGTTTCAAGATGTATACGCCCGGCACTTCGGGCTGCCGGAAGGCAAGGTCCGGGTCATCGCGCCGGATGTAGGCGGCTCCTTCGGGATGAAGCTGCATGTCTACAATGAAGAGATGGGCGCCGTCGCCGCCAGTCTGATCCTCGGGTGCCCGGTGCGCTATGTAGCGGATCGGCTGGAAAGCTTCGTGTCCGACATCCACGCGCGCGATCATGAAGTGCACGGCCGGATGGCGGTGGCAGAAGATGGCACAATCCTTGCGATGGAGGTCGACGACCTGACCCGGATCGGCGCGGTCTCGGCCTATCCGCGCACCAGCGCCGCCGAGGGCAATCAAGTGATCCGCCTGATGGGGGCGCCCTACCGGATGCCTGATTATCGCGGCAAGCTCTCGGTCGCCTTTCAGAACAAGGTGCAGACCAGCCAGTACCGCGCGGTGGGCCATCCCATCGCCTGTGCCGTCACCGAGGCGCAGAGCGAGCGCGCGGCAGAGGCCATCGGCTGCGATCCGTTCGAGATCCGCGCCCGCAACCTCATCGCCGACGACGCCTATCCGCATGTCTCGGCGACAGGCTACCAGTTCGAGAAACTGTCGCATCAGGCCTGTCTTGCCCGGCTGCGAGAGATGATGGATCCCGACGCCCTGCGCGCCGAACAGGCAGAGCTGCGCGCCCGCGGCATCTACCGCGGCTTCGGCATTGCCTCTTTCGTCGAGATCACCAACCCCGGCGCCACCTTCTACGGCGTCGGCGGGGCGCGGATCTCGGCGCAGGACGGGGCGGTGGTGCGGATGCTGCCCTCGGGAGACATCCACTGCGCGATCTCCGTGACCGAACAGGGGCAGGGCACCGAAACGATCATCTCTCAGGTTGTGGCCGACCAGCTCGGGGTTGATCCCGAACGGGTGAGCGTTACCACCGGCGATACCGCAACGACGCCCAGCGGCGGCGCCACTTGGGCCTGCCGAGGCGCTGGCATCGGCGGCGAGACCGCACTCCGCGCCGGACGGCAGCTGCGCGACCGAATCTTGACGCTGGCCGGGGTCCTGGTGCAGGCCCATCCGGCGACTCTGCGTCTGGCCGGGGGCAGCGTGGTCGATGCCGCCAGCGGCACGCCGCGCATCACACTGGAGGAAATTGGGCGTGTCGCTACCTACCGCCCCGACACGCTGCCTGACGGGGTCGACCACTCCCTAACCGTGGCGCATCACTTCGCGCCCGGGGGCTATCCGTTCGATTTTACAAACGGCATTCAGGGCAGCCTCGTTGAGGTGGATGTGGAAACCGGCCTTGTGAAGCTGTTGAAGCACTGGGTGGTCGAGGACTGCGGCCGCATCATTAACCCGCTCCTGGTCGACGAACAGATCCGCGGCGGTGTGGTGCAGGGGCTTGGCCCCGCCTTCTTTGAGGAATGCCAGTATGACCCGGACGGTCAGCTGATCAATGGCTCGCTGGCAGATTACCTCGTCCCGATGGCGGCGGAGATGCCCGATGTCGAGATCGCCCATATCGAGACGCCTACGCAAGACACGATCCTCGGCGCCAAGGGTGTCGGCGAAGCCGGCACCGCCGCCGCCGGGGCCGCCGCGATGAATGCGGTGAACGACGCCCTCCGCCCCTTCGGCACGCGGCTCACTCAGACCCCGATGACCCCGCTGCGCATTCTTGATGCGCTCGATGCAGCCCAACAGGAAAGGACCGCCCCATGAAGCTCGAAGGAGAGCAGTATCTGAACGCCGACCCGATGACCGTCTGGGCCGCGCTATTCGACCGCGAGGTGCTGGCCGCGGCCATTCCAGGCTGCGAAAGCCTTGAACAGACCAGTGACACCGAATTCGCCGCCGTGGTGAAGCTAAAGGTTGGCCCGGTCTCGGCACGTTTCAAGGGGGACGTGGTGCTCAGCGACATCGTGCCGGGGCAATCTTGCACGCTGTCGGGCAAGGGCACGGGCGGGATCGCCGGGTTTGCCAAAGGCGCGGCGCAGGTAACGCTGACACCTGAAGGCGCGGGCGTGCGGCTACGCTATGACGCGGATGTCGCGGTGGGCGGAAAGCTCGCCTCGCTCGGCAGTCGGCTAATCAAATCCACGGCGCAAAAGCTGACAGACGCCTTTTTCGCCAATTTTTCCGAGAATTTGGCCGTTCCCGAAGCCGCTGGACCGGCATGACAGGCTTACGCCGGGCGGTCTCGACGCGCGCCGTGGAACACGGCGCCGAATAAGGCACATCCTTGGGAGGAGGATACTAATGACTACAACACGCAGAGCCTTTCTGGCCACTACATCGGCAGCCCTCGCGGTGCCGTTCCTGAACACCCGCAGCATCGCGGCCGAAAGCATCTCGATCCAGATCGGGGCGAGCCACCCGACTAACAACATCTGGGTCTACGCCATGCAGAACGCGCTGCAGCCGGCGTTGGACAAGCTGCTCGCCGATGCCGGCGGCGACTATACCGTGAGCTGGAACGAGAATTACGGCGGCACACTCTACAAGTTCAAAGATACCCGCGCCGCGGTGCGCGATGGCATCGTTGACGTCGGCATGGTAGGCACAGTCTGGGAAGGCTCGGCCATGCCGCTGCAGAACGTGACCTATTTCACCCCCTTCGCCAACGCCGACCACAACGTAACCATCGACATCTTCGACAAGCTGACAGAAGAGCTGCCCGAGCTGCGCGCCGGATGGACAGATCAGAACATGGTTCACCTGTCCTCGCTGGTGACTGATAGCTACGACGTCTATGCCACCTTCCCGATCACCTCGGTCGATGACATCGCCAACCGTCGGCTGAACGCGCCGGGCACCTCGGCCAATTGGCTGGCAGGCACCGATTGCTCGCCGGTCGACGGCGCGCTGACCACCTATTACACCGATATCCAGACCGGTGTGTCCGAGGGCACGCTGTCGTTTGCCAGTGGAATCCAGCCAACGCGGGTCTACGAGGTGGCACCGCATCTGTCGCGGGTGGGTTTCGGATCGATGTATTTCGGCGGGATCGCGGTGAACAAGCGTTTCTTCGACCGTACGCCCGCGCCGGTGCAGGCGGCCCTGAAAGAGGCCGGGAGGATTACCTCGCGCGCCCATGGGGACTATATCACCCGGCGTGCGAAAGAGGCGATGACCGAGATGAAGGCCGCCGGTCTGCAGGTGACCGAGATGGCCAGAGCTGAGCGCGCACGTTGGGCGGCGACGCTGCCGAATGTCGCCAAACCCTGGCTCGATGCCAATGGCGTGGCGGCGGCCGCGGTGCTTAGGGCTTATTTCGCTGAGCTCGAGGCCCGCGGCATCACTCCGGCGCGGGATTGGACCGCTGGGCTTTGAGACCGCCGCCACAACCGTATGAGCGACACGAGGGAGGCCCCATGCAACGCGCTACATCAATCGCCCCCGACCTGCCTGCGCTGCGGCGCGGGTTGGCCTTGGCCCTGAACGCCATGGCAGCGGTAGGCGCTTTGTGGATCTTCGGGATTATGATGCTGATCGTCGCTGACGTAATCAGCCGCAACCTTCTTGCCACGCCGATCATCGGCGTGGCCGAGATCTCGGCCCGCTCGGTCGGTGCTATCGTCTTTCTGTTGCTGCCGTCGGCGGCGCTAAACGGCGCACTGATCCGGTCGGATTTCCTATTGCGCGGAATCGAACTGCTGTCGCCACGTGCGCTGCATCTGCTCGATACGCTGTTCGGGCTGGCCGGTGCAGGGATCTTCGCGTTGGTGGCAATCGCCGCCTGGCCCGACACTCATGACGCCTGGATGAGTTCGGATTTCTTTGGGGTGCGCGGTGTCTGGACGCTGCCGACGGTGCCCTTTCACCTTCTTGTGGTGATCGGCGGTGCCGCCACGAGCCTTGCCTTCACCATAGTGGCCGCGGACTGCGCCATGAAAATGCTCAAGCCCGGGAGGCCATTATCATGAGTAACATCACTATCGGGCTGATCCTTGTCGCCGTGCTCTTTGCGCTGGTGTTGCTCGGGATGCGGATCGCCATCGCGCTGATGGTCGTGGCCTTCGCCGGCGTATGGATCATGCGCGACAACTTTGACCTGTCGTTACGGCTGATGTCCATTGCCACCTATAATGGCGTGTCCAGCTATCTCTTTGCTACCATTCCCCTATTTGTGCTAATGGGGCATCTGGTCAGCATCTCGAACGTCGGCAAGGACACCTTCGATGTGGCCGAGGCCGGGCTGCGCCGTCTGCTCGGCGGCCTTGGCGTTGCCACGGTCGCAGCGAATACTGTCTTTGCCGCCGTCACCGGGGTTTCGATCGCCTCTGCGGCGGTGTTTACCAAAGTGGCGGTACCCGAGATGACCCGCCACGGCTATGCTCCATCCTTTTCCGCCGGGACGGTCGCCGGTAGCTCGGTGCTGGGCATGCTGATTCCGCCGAGCCTGCTTCTGATTATTTATGGCGTTCTCGCCGAGCAGTCGATCGGGCGGATGTTCATCGCAGGCCTCGTACCCGGGGCGCTTCTGGCTGGTGGCTTCGTTCTGTGGATCCTCATCGCGGCGAAATTTGCCCCGGGGTTGGTCTTTGCGAAGCAGGACGCCCCGGGAGTACAGGACCGAGAGAGCTATCCGCTGATGACGCTGCCGGAGATCCTGCGCAAAATTGCGCCCATCATAGTGCTGGTCACCTTCGTGCTGGGCGGGCTCTACAGCGGCTTTTTCACCCCCACAGAGGCGGGCGGCGTCGGCGCCTTTGCCGCATTAGTGATTGCTTTGTTGCGGCGCAGCCTCGACCTGCGGCGCTGCTGGGGCGTACTAAGCGACACCGGCGCTATCTCGGTCGGAATTTTGACGCTGCTGATTGCGGCGGGGTTCTACAGCCAGATGCTGGCCGTGGCGGGAATTCCATCGGCCATCGGGGCATTTGTCGCCAACAGCGGCTTTGGCCCGGTGGGTTTCCTTGTGGTCTATGTTCTGCTGGTGCTGCTACTGGGGATGATCCTCGACAGCAGCTCCATCCTGTTGATCGTGGTGCCTATCGCAGCGCCAATTGCTCAGAGCCTCGGGTACGATTTGATCCAGTTCGGTATCATCACTGTTATCGCCGTCGAGGTCGGTCTGCTTACGCCGCCATTTGGGATATCGATCTTTACAGTGCATGCAACACTCGGTGACCGCAACGTGCGTCTTGAGTCGATTTTCGCAGGCGCCCTGCCTTATGTTGCGGTGATGTTAACAGTGCTGGTCCTGATCGCCGTTTTTCCGCAGTTGATTATCGGTTGAGGCGTGGCAGTAGGGTGACGGGCCCTGCGCCGCGCCACACCCGGCACTCGGACACGCCAAAATTGAAGAATTGAAATTGGCGAGCAGCCTCGCGTGAACGAAGACATGCTGCCTAAGCACATGCTTATGTCTGAAATTGAAAACATCATCGATGGCGGCCGCCATCTGCGCTGATCTGCGGCTGAGAAGCTACGGATCGTGGCGCAGACTGATGCTCGACGGGGCAGCTCCGGAACGACCAGCTTTTCTTCTTGCGGGACATGGTAACAGGCCGCCTATTTTGCACCCAGGAGCGGCAATTTGGAGAGAATTTCATCTTTTACAGCCAGCTGAGCGCGCAGGGCGATGAGTTCCTTCTCAAATTCGTTGCGTTCTGCCGTCAAATCCTCAATCAGGGCATGCAGCTTGTCGTTTTGTTCATGGGATGCCTCCAACTGTCGCGCAAAATCTATGCTCTTCAGTTCACTACGCTCACGTGCAGCTCGTGCCACATTCAGAAGATCACGAAATTCCTGAATCGGAAGGGCGTTCTTTTTCTGGAGCTCGCTGTAACCTTCTGCCAACCCGAGAAGAAGCTGGCGTTTTGCCATATCGCAGGCATGATCAAGGAAACCGGTGGCTTCAGCGGGCAGGGCTTCGATCAGCCGTAGTGTACGTTCTTCGGCTTCCCGGGCCAGGATATCGTCAATCATGGTTTGAGATCGGAAGAGCAC
>CAXQAV010000165.1:0-9359 GCA_964221795.1 Luminiphilus sp.
GGAACTTTCCAAAGGGTCAAAACTGATGTCCGATCCGCATGACGCTGACCGCCTCAAGGCGCTAGAGGCGAAGATTGCAAAGCTCAAAGAGCCGGCAAAAGTCAAAGACCATTCGGAAGAACACTATTCGCAGGCACAGCTTGCATGGCGGATGGTGATCGAGCTTGTAGCTGGTCTCGGGATCGGCTTTGGCATCGGATACGGGTTGGACGCCGCCTTTGGCACCGAACCGATTTTGATGGTGCTGTTTATATTTTTTGGCCTCGCGGCGGGTGTGAAAACCATGATGCGGTCGGCCAAAGAGGTCCAAACGAAGCAGCTTGAGGCTGCGAAACAAAAGGGTGACGCAAGTGGCGACTGAAGACAAAGCCGAAGGTGGTCTGGTTTTCCATCCTCTGGATCAGTTCATTGTCAAACCGCTGTTCGGTGACGGCCCTGTCGCCTGGTACACGCCGACAAACGTAACGCTCTGGATGGGTATTGCCCTGCTGGCCATTCTGGCGGTCTTCGTTTTTGGCAGCCGCGGTCGCGCAGTGGTGCCAAGCCGCATCCAGTCGATCGGCGAGCTGATCTACGGCTTTATCTACAAGATGGTTGAGGACGTGACCGGCAAGGACGGGGTCAAGTATTTCCCCTACATCATGACGCTTTTCCTCTTCATCCTGTTTGCCAACTATTTGGCCCTGATCCCGATGTCTTACAGCCCGACATCGATGATCGCGGTGACAGCAGTTCTGGGTTTCGGCGTTTTCATCGCGGTAACCATCCTTGGTTTCGTCAAGAACGGCGCGTCTTTCCTGAGCCTGTTCTGGATGTCTGACGCCCCTGCGATCCTGCGCCCCATCATCGCGGTGATCGAAGTCATTTCCTACTTCGTCCGTCCCGTCAGCCACTCCATCCGTCTTGCCGGTAATATCATGGCAGGTCACGCGGTTCTGAAAGTGTTTGCAGGCTTTGCGGCCCTGACACTGGTCAGCCCAGTCGCGATCTTCGGTATCGTGGCGATCTACGGTCTCGAGGTCCTTGTGGCCGGTATTCAGGCTTATGTTTTCACCATCCTGACGTGTGTCTACCTGAAAGACGCGCTTCACCCGCATCACTAAGTTTTGGCGGGCCGTGCTGGCCCGTCCGACCAATCAACTTCCAATCGTAAGGAGAATTCACATGGAAGGCGAACTCGCACACATCGGCGCAGGTCTGGCAGCAATCGGTTCCGGCGCAGCCGCTATCGGTGTTGGTACCGTTGCAGGCAACTACCTGGCTGGCGCACTGCGCAACCCATCCGCTGCTGCTGGTCAGACAGCAACTCTGTTCATCGGTCTCGCATTCGCAGAAGCCCTGGGGATCTTCGCATTCCTCGTGTCGCTCCTGCTGATGTTCGCAGTCTAAGACAGCGACCCATATTCCTTACGGCTGACCGACGCGAAAACCTTCGCGTCGGTCGGTAAAATCCAAAGGTATTCGGGGGCCATCATGGCAACAGAAACACACGAAGCCGCAGGGGTCTGTGTCGACGCAGGGGGTTCCGCCCTTGGCATGCCACAGCTTTGCGCGGATTGGATGCCCAACCAGATCTTCTGGCTGCTGGTCACTCTGATCGCCATTTACTTTGTGATGTCACGCATCGGCCTCCCTCGCATCAGCGCGGTTCTGGCAGAGCGTTCGGGAACGATCACAAACGATATCGCTGCGGCGGAAGAGCTGAAGAACAAAGCTGCTGAAGCTGAGGACGCCTATAACCAGGCCCTGATCGATGCGCGCGCTGAGGCGCAAAAAATCGTGGCCGAGGCAAAAGCCGAAATTCAGGCCGAGCTGGATGCCGAGCTGAAGAAAGCTGACGCCCAGATCGCCGCAAAAACAGCCGAAAGCGAAGCCGCGAGTGCGGAAATTCGCGCCGGTGCCGTCAAGAGCGTGACCGAAGTCGCCAAGGACACAGCCAAAGAACTGGTTGCGGCCATGGGTGGTACGGCTGACGCGAAAGCGATTACCGCGGCAGTCAACGCACGGATGAAAGGGTAAGCCATGAGACTGACACTCACCTCCCTTTTCCTCCTTGCCGCAAGCCCTGCGCTCGCTGCCGGTGAAAAGCCATTCTTTTCGCTTAAGAACACAGACTTTGTGGTTTCGATCGCATTCCTGATCTTCATCGGCATCCTGCTCTATTTCAAAGTGCCTGCACTGGTTGCCGGCATGCTGGACAAGCGCGCCGAAGGCATCAAAGCCGAGCTGGACGAAGCCAAGGCACTGCGTGAAGAAGCGCAGGCTCTGTTGGCCTCTTACGAGCGCAAGCAGAAGGAAGTGCAGGAACAAGCTGCCCGCATCGTCGCCTCCGCCAAGGAAGAAGCAACGAATGCTGCCGCTGCTGCCAAGGATGACATCGCCAAGTCGATCACACGTCGCCTTGCCGCTGCAGAGGACCAGATCGCAAGCGCCGAAGCCAACGCGGTCAAGGCAGTCCGCGACCAGGCTATCATCGTTGCAGTCGGTGCTGCGAAAGAGGTTCTGGCCAAGCAGATGGACGCTAAGGCAGCTGGTGCGCTGATCGACGACTCGATCGCTATTGTCGGTGAAAAGCTGCACTAAGCGTCGGGTCTACCGAAAACAAAAGAACTCCACAGTTTTCGCTGCGGGGTTCTTTGTTTCTAGGGGGCGGTCGTGTTAGCGGCGGTTCTCGTGATCCAGCCGCTTTTTCGCAAAGGCCTCGTTCCGTTCGGTCTTTTGCTGGTTGAAGAGCGCATTTTCCACAAATCGCAGATGGCTTTCGATGGCCGCGCGCGCGCCCTCGGGGTCGCGGTTCTGGAGCGCGTTGTTGATTTGCCGATGCTGATCCAGCAGTGCATCGCGGGTCAGGCGCTGTTTGAACATGACCGTCCGATTGTAGAAGACGCCTTCGCGGAGCAGTTCGAACATCGACCGCATCATGTGCAGCATGATCATATTGTGGCTGGCTTCGATGATGGCGAGGTGAAAGTCCGCGTCGAGATGCGCCTCATCGGCGGGGTTACGTTTCTGGTGCGCGGCTTCCATCTTTTCGAAGATCGTGTTGATCACCTCAAGATCGGTGTCGCTGGCCAGACGTGCGGCACGCTCTGCCGCCAGCCCCTCCATATCGCGGCGGAAACTGATGTAGTCGAAGACCGCTTCGTCATGGGTGGCAAAAAGAGTGACCAATGCGGGCGAAAACGCGGAACCCAGAACCTCGGCCACATAGACGCCAGCACCGGCGCGCGAGGTGAGCAAACCACGCTCCTGCAGTTCGGCCAGAGCTTCGCGCAGGGAAGGGCGGGACACGTTCATTCGTTCGCTGAGTTCCCGTTCCGAAGGCAGCCGTTCACCCGGACGCAGGATGCCACGAAGGATCAAACCTTCGATCTGGCGCACAACACCCTGCGACAGCTTTTCCTGCTGAACCGGTTCAAATGGCATCTTGGCCTCCTCCTGATTGGTAAAAAGATATGACCAAGCAAAGGATTTCACAACAGGAAAGGGGCCGCCCTGCGGACGGCCCCTTGAAAGCGCGGATAAGCCCGGCTGCTTAGTTCGGCGTGATGATAATCTCGACGCGGCGGTTCAGTTGGCGGCCAGAGGCATTGAGGTTCGACGCGATCGGATTGTTCTCGCCGGCGCCGATGGCGCGGATACGCGATGGTGCGACACCGCCGTTGATCAGGATGTTCGACACCGAACGCGCACGCTGCTCAGAAAGCGTCTGGTTAAACGCAGCGCCCCCAACGTTGTCGGTGTGACCGATCACGTTCACGGTCGTGTTGGGGAAGCGGTTCAGCGAGTTGGCCACGATGAAGAGCTCGTTCTGCGACACTGTAGAGACTGCGGTGCTGCCGGTGGCAAAGAGCAGGTCCTGGCTGAGGACAACGACGAGGTTTTCACCGTTGTTCGACACGCCCACGTCGCTGCGCAGCTGGCGCCGCAGTTCTTCTGCCTGACGGTCAAGGTTGTTGCCGATGGCTGCACCGGCGGTAGCGCCAAGTGCGGCACCGATCAGGGCAGCCTGATTGCGGCCACGGCGGTCATCATCACGGTTCAGAATCAGACCGGTGACGGCACCGCCAACAGCGCCGATGACGGCACCCTGCTGGGCGTTCTGAGCCTGGTTCGGAGCGGTAGCCGGGTCACATGCGGCGACAAAAGTCATCGATGCCGCAGCAAGCACCAGTGGGAATTTCGTAAAGGTCATGGTCATGGTTCCATATGTTATGCGACGGCGCAGACCGTCTTGGATGGGTTGGTTATGCAGAACCTCGCCATGATATCCAATAACGACAGCGTGCGCCCTTTATCTATCGGGTTTAATGCGCGTCAATCCGCGCAGACTCCCACGCCAGCATCGCACGTTTGACGGGCAAACCCCAATGATATCCACCCAGCGCCCCCGATTTCCGCAAGGCACGGTGGCAGGGAATCAGCCAGCTGACAGGATTGCGCCCGACAGCCGTGCCCACAGCCCGCACCGCTTTGGGATGGCCGATGGACTGCGCGATCTCGGAATAGGTGGTCACATGCCCCGAAGGGATCGCCAGCAGCGCTTCCCAGACTTTGAGCTGGAAAGGGGCGCCGATCATATGCAGCTGCGTCTCGCCCGTCATACCAAGTGCGGAGACAGCCCAGCACCGCAGGCGCATCGGGTCTTCGGTGAACTGCGCTTTGGGCCAACGTGATTTAAGGTCCGCCATCGCCGGTTCCGGCCCCGCCTCTGCGGCAAAGGCGATTCCACAGATCCCGCGCTCTGTCCCCATCACAAGGGCGGGGCCGAACTGGCTGTCAAACCAGCCCCAATAGATCTCAAGCCCCTCGCCGTTCCGAGCAAAGTCACCGGGGCTCATCGCTTCCCAGCGGACAAAAAGGTCGTGCAGGCGTCCGCTGCCCGAAAGCCCGACCTCCTGTGCGGTTTCCAGTGTGGTAAACCGCTCGCGCAGCAGGGCCTTGGCGTGGCCGAGCATCAGGTACTGCTGGTAGCGTTTCGGTGACACACCAACCCATGTCGAAAAGAGCCGCTGGAAATGCGCGGCGCTCATGTTCATTTCAGCGGCAAGGTCGCCGAGCGCAATTGGCGTGTCGCCCGCGGCATCGATGGCATCAATCGCGCGGCGCATGACCTGATAGTGATATGTATTGTCTTGTTCCATGCAGCCAATCTAGGCGCGGGTGCTGTCCCAAGCGACCCGAAAATTGCTCATCTGTCGCTTGCCCCCATGCGGTCTGGAGGGCATACGGAAAGGCATGGTCAAGCAACTCGATTATAACACCATCCGCGAGATTTTCACGCGCTTTCAGGCGGCCGAGGCCGAGCCGAAAGGCGAGCTTGAGCATGTCAACGCTTATACGCTGGTCGTCGCCGTGGCGCTCTCCGCGCAGGCGACGGACGTGGGCGTGAACAAGGCGACACGCGCACTCTTCAAGATTGCCGATACACCACAGAAGATGCTCGACCTGGGATTGGAGGGGCTGACCGAGCATATCAAGACCATCGGCCTCTTCCGCCAGAAGGCAAAGAACGTCATCAAACTCAGCCAGATTCTGGTCGATGACTACGGTGGCGAGGTTCCCAATTCCCGCGCAGCCCTGCAATCGCTGCCCGGTGTGGGGCGCAAAACCGCCAATGTGGTGCTGAACATGTGGTGGCAGCAGCCTGCGCAGGCGGTCGATACCCATATCTTCCGTTTCGGCAACCGTAGCGGCGTCGCAGTGGGCAAAGATGTGAACGCGGTCGAGCGCGCCATCGAAGATCACATCCCCGCTGACTTCCAGCTGCACGCACACCACTGGATGATCCTGCACGGGCGGTATACATGCCTCGCCCGCAAACCCAAATGCCCGGCCTGTCTGATCCGTGATCTCTGTCTCTACGAGGAAAAGAACCTATGAAAATGTTTCAGGTTGTGGGCATCGGGAATGCGATGGTCGATGTGCTGGCACAGGCAGAGGACAGCTTTCTCGCCGAAGCCGGTGTGCAGAAAGGCATCATGCAGTTGATCGATATGGATCGCGCGGTCGATCTTTATGCGAAGGTCGGCCCCGCACGTGAGGTGAGCGGCGGTTCTGCGGCCAATACAATTGCAGGCATTGGACATCTGGGCGGGCGCACCGCCTATGTTGGCAAGGTCAAGGACGACCAGCTTGGCGCGATCTTTGCCCATGACCTGCGCGCGCAGGGGGCGGTCTATGAAACGGCACTCGCCCCCAAGACCGAAGAGGCCGAAACCGGCCGTTGCATCGTCATCGTCACCCCTGATGGCGAGCGGTCGATGAATACCTACCTCGGCGTCACCGAATTCTTGACGCCCGACGATATCGACGAGGCCCAGATGGCCGATGCCGAATGGATCTACCTCGAAGGCTACCGTTTCGACGGGCCCGACAGCCATGCGGCCTTTGCCAAGGCGATTGACGCCTGCAAGGGCGCGGGCGGCAAGGTCTCGATCACACTGTCCGATCCCTTCTGCATCGAACGGCACCGCGACGCCTTCCGTGACATGATCCGTGACCATGTTGACCTCTTGTTCTGCAACCGCGCCGAGATGCTCTCGATGTATCAGACCGATGATTTCGAAGGCGCGCTGGCCAAGGCCGCCTCCGAGGTTGCCGTTGTCGCCTGCACCGACAGCGAACACGGCGTGCATATCCTCTCGGGAGGGGACCGCTGGCAGGTGCCTGCGGTGCCTACACAGATCGTCGATGCCACCGGCGCGGGTGATCTCTTTGCGGGTGCCTTCCTCTGGGGGCTGACCAACGGCCACGACCTGCAGACATGCGGCAAGATGGGCAACCTTGCGGCTTCCGAGGTGATCAGCCACATCGGCGCGCGGCCCGAAGCGGACCTCAAGAAGATGTTCAGGGACGCGGGGCTGGTCTAGGGCGTCACGACCCGCAGCCAAAGCCGGTCAAGCTCGTCGATGAGGTCCACATCAAAGCGGCTCTCTTCTTCCCAATATCGTCCCGACGGCACGTAATATGCCATCTGCTCTTCACGCTGCAGGGCGGCCTGCAAGAGCGTCGCATCCCATGGTGCCGGCTGAACGGAGGCAAGGTTTTCAGGGGTTGCCCGCGGGAACACCAGACGGCTGGGCCTGTCCGAGAGGTTCACCATCGCGCAGCCTTCCCGCGCCGCCAGTGCCATAAGGCGCGCTGATTTTGCCTCCAGCGAGCGCAGCGTGACATCTTTGCGAAGCGGGTCGGCTGTGCCTTTGCCGTAGAAATGGGTCTTGGCGCTGTTGTCATAGACCATGTCGCAACCCATCACCGCGATGACCCGGGGCTTGAGGGCAGCCAGTGCCCAGTAGCTGGCGGTAAAGGCCATGGTGCCGCCGGCATAGACAAATCCCCCACAGATGTTCTGTAAGGGCACGTAATTCGACGCGCGCACGATCCGCTGGCCCTCGGCCAACTGCTCCGGCCAGCGGTCCTCGGGAAAATCCTCGGGGTGGACCAGATCATCCCAGTCATTCCGCACGCGCCAGGCATTGTTGATCGCCACGATCCGGTCAAACGGGCCCCTGTCCCATTCGCGTGCGGCCACCACATTCGGTCCGCTGCCCAAAACCAGAACAACCGTCACCGCAACACCTGTCTTCTCATGTTTCAAAATACCTTCGGGGGTGAGGCGCGCAGCGCCGAGGGGGCAGACAGCACCCTCGCTACCTACTGACCCAGTTTCACATGAACCTCATCTAGGTCGATTTCGCCGATTGGCATCTTGTTGGCCGGATTTTCGAAGTCGTATTTGACGACCCGGAAATCCTTTTTGTACATCTCGTAGATGATGTGCATCGAGAGATCGTCGAAATAGTCCTCGACCGGATGCGCGCGCTTGGGGCCATGCCCCTCGCTTTCGTTGAAGCGCGGGATCTGGGCGAGGTCGATGGGATGTGGTGTCTCGACAGCGTCCAGTACGGTCTGCATGCCTTCGTTGAACTTCTCGGTCCAGAAGATGTGGTTGTAGCGCCCGCCATTGAAGATGAAGGTCGAGACATGCCCCGACATGGCCGACCAGTGGATGTCCGGCTCCATCGGGCGGCGCCAACGGATTGTGTCGCGTGCAAACAAGAGGAAGCGGCGGAAGCTCTTGATCTGGTCGAATTCGAAACCGTTTTCGGGGTCACCCACCTCGATCTCGTATTTCTGAATCAGGAGCCGAACAAGGTTGCCTCGGTAATATTTGCCGTTCCGCTAGATCCCGCAGATCTTGTCAAAGAAGGACGACAGGATGCGGGTGTAAGGGTTGCGCACGCAGGTAAAGGCATAGCTTTTGCGCGACGTGACATTGTCGATGATCGCCTGCTGGCTGCCGTCGAGCGCCCATTTGTGGATGCGCTCTTTGGCGTCATGGATGTCGCCGTCAAAGAATTCGCCGTGATCGGAGTAATACATGATCTGCCCGATCGTCGAGCAGACACATTTTGGCACCACCCGATAGACCATGCTTTCGCTTGTGGTCATCCATGTTCCGGGAAAACTGGGCACGCAATCACTCCGTCAAAAACTTGAGGCTCAAAAGAGCAAAGAAACGCTGTAACTTCAATCTCTGTTCGCGCTATGAGGTGTACGCAACAAGAAACAGTGAACAGGCAACGCTATCTCTCATGGCAAGAATAGCTTTCATTCTGCTTTGTCATAAGAACCCGCAGGCCATCGTCACACAGGCCGAACAACTGACTGCCGCTGGCGACTATATCGCGATCCATTTCGATGCTTCTGCACCGGCCGAAGACTACCAACTGATCAAGGACCGGCTTGCCGGGAATCCCAATGTTGTCTTTGCCAAAAAGCGTGTGAAATGCGGCTGGGGGGAATGGAGCCTTGTGCAGGCGACCCTCAATGCGGTCGAGGCGGCGGATGATGCCTTCCCGCGTGCCACGCATTTCTACATGGTCTCGGGCGATTGCATGCCAATTAAATCGGCCAGTTTTGCCCACCGGATGCTGGACGAGAACGACGCCGACTATATTGAAAGTTACGATTTCTTTGACAGCAACTGGATCAAGACCGGTTTCCGCGAAGAGCGTCTGATCTACCGCCACTACTTTAACGAACGCACCCAGAAATGGCGGTTCCATGCGGCCCTTGCCCTGCAGGAGAAGCTCAAGCTCACGCGCAAGATCCCGCAGGATATCCGCGTGATGATCGGCAGCCAGTGGTGGTGCCTGCGCCGCCAGACCGTTGAAGCGGTGCTCGAGTTTGCCAAATCCCGCCGCGACGTGATGCGCTTCTTCCGGACAACCTGGATCCCGGACGAGACCTTCTTCCAGGCCCTCGTCCGTTATCTGGTCACCGGGCGTGCGATCGAGAACCGAACGCTGACCTTCCTGATGGTCTCCGACTACGGGAAGCCGATCACCTTCTAC
>CAXQAV010000166.1:0-6702 GCA_964221795.1 Luminiphilus sp.
TGCACTACATCGCGGAAACGCGTGCTAACTATCCGAAACATGAATGCCGCTATTTTGCTCTTCGGGATCGCCACTCTGACCCCCGCCGCCCTGATCGCGGGCGGAGCACTTTGGGGTGGCGGATGGGTCCTGGCGGCGGTGGTCTACCTCACCGCGATGACCAGCCTGCTTGACCGGCCGATCAAACACGAGAGTGCGGCGGGGCAGAGTGATCTCGACAACCTTCTCTCGGTCCTGATCGCGCTCGCGCATTTTGCGCTGATCCCGCTCTCGGTCTGGGGTCTGAGCGGCGACCACCTGTCGCCTCTTGGCAAGGCGGGGCTGTTCTTTGCAACAGGTCTGTGGCTCGGTCAGGTGAGCAACGCCAACGCACACGAACTGATCCATCGCGGCAGCCGCGCCCTGCACCGACTGGGGATGCTTGCCTATACGACAATGCTCTTCGGGCATCATACATCGGCACATGTTCTGGTGCATCACAGGTTCGTCGGCACCAAGGCCGACCCGAATACATCGCGCACAGGCGAAAGCCTCTATCGCTACATCATCCGCGCGTGGGCGGGCTCATTCCGCGAAGGCTACCGCGCCGAGAAAGACCGCCTTGCGCGCATCAACAGGCCCGCATGGCGCAATCCTTATGTCATTTACGTCGGTGGCGCGGCGATCTGCATGATTGCGGCGCTTGCCCTTGGCGGCATCGGTGCCTTGGCCGCCTACCTTGGCCTCTGCGCCTATGCGCAGTCGCAGCTTTTGATGTCGGATTACGTCCAGCACTACGGGCTGATGCGCAAGACTGACGCGCGCGGCAAACCCGAACCGGTCACGGCCCGCCATAGCTGGAACAGCCCGCATTGGTTCTCCTCTGCCCTGATGCTCAATGCCACGCGGCACTCCGACCACCACGCGCACCCCGCGCGGCCCTACCCAGAACTCAGCATCCCTGATGACGCACCCATGCTGCCGCGTCCGCTGCCGCTGATGGCGAGCATCGCGCTTGTTCCGCCGCTCTGGCGGAAGATCATGCACCCGCCTGTGGAGAAGTGGCGCAATGCGTAAGCTCTTGATCCTATTGGCGCTTGCCTCGCCCGCTGCCGCAGACGACCGCATGAACGCGACCGAGTTCGAGTCTTACGTCACCGACCGCACGATCACCTTTCGCACCGACTTCATCGAGCTCTTCGGGGTCGAACGCTATCTGCCCGGACGCCGTGTGATCTGGTCCACCTTTGACGGGCAATGCCTCTATGGCGTGTGGTTCGAAAGCAAGGGCGACATCTGTTTCCGCTACGAGGGCGACCCCGAGCACAAATGCTGGGCCATCTATGACACGCCGCAGGGGATGCACGGCGAATTCACCACGCGTCCGAATACCACGGTTATCTATGAGCTGGCCGAACAGGACGACCCGTTGATCTGCAACGACCTTTCGTCTTGATTGGCGTTAACTAATTGTAAAGATTAAGTAACCCATAGGTTACTCCTCTTGCGAAAGCGCCCCTAAAAGAGCTTGCCCTGCGGGTCCCTGTTCACCGGCAGCTTGCCATCGGCAAATTCGATCTCCAGCGCCTTGGCGTTTTCCGCCGCCGCCTTTCCGGTCGCAACCTTGCCGTCCCCTCGCACCACCGCATAGCCGCGTTTCAGGGTTTCCACATAGCCCAGCGTTTCCCGCAGCCGTTCCAGCGCATCCAGCCGCGCACGGCGCTCGCTCTGCTGACGGCTGGCGCGGTCTGACAGGCGGCGCAGCACGACCTCCAGCCGCTCCGACTGCCGTTCCAAACGCGCATTCAGCGCATCAGGCCGCAACCCGCGCGCAGTCAGGTTCAGACTGCGGCGCGCGTCGGTGGTGCGGCGCTCCAGCGCAGGCATAAGGCGTTCCGACAAAGCCTCCAGGCGACGACGGTCCTCTGCCAGCCGGCGCGTCAGGATCGCGGGTCGCAAGGATGCCTCGGACATCTGCAACCGCTTCTTGGCCGCCGCACTGCGCAACGCGGAAGGCAGGCGTTCAGCGAGGTAATCGAGCCTCTGGCGCGGCCCCTCGACAAGACTGTCCACCTGCGGCAGGGCGCGCCCCAGATCGCGCAGGCGCTGCTGGCGCTGGGTGATCCCTGTGGTCAGGGCACGGCTGAGGCGCGCGCCCTGCTGATCGGTCCATGCGAGCAGTTCCATCCGCACCGGCACAACCAGTTCCGCCGCCGCCGTCGGTGTGGGCGCACGCACGTCTGCCACAAAGTCGATCAGGGTCGTGTCCGTCTCATGGCCGACAGCCGAGATCAGCGGAATCTCCGAATCCGCCGCCGCACGGGCGACGATTTCCTCGTTAAAGCCCCAAAGGTCCTCAAGCGATCCCCCACCCCGCGCCACAATCAGCAGATCAGGGCGCGGCAGGCCACCGCCTGGCGTCATCATGTTGAACCCGCGGATTGCCGCCGCCACTTCTGGCGCGCATTTCGCCCCTTGGACGGCGACAGGCCAGACCAGCACTTTGCGCGGGAAGCGGTCGCGCAGGCGGTGGAGGATGTCACGGATGACCGCCCCCGAAGGCGAGGTGACGACGCCAATGATCTCGGGCAGATAGGGCAAAGGCTTCTTGCGCTCGGGCGCAAACAGTCCTTCGGCAGCCAGTTGCGCCTTGCGCTTTTCCAGCATCGCCATGAGGGCACCCGCCCCTGCCGGCGCGATATCCTCGATGATCATCTGGTATTTCGACTGGCCGGGGAATGTGGTGAGCTTGCCGGTGGCGATCACCTCCATACCCTCTTCCGGCATATGGGCGAGCGCCTGCGCACGCCCCTTCCAGATGATGGCGGATAGAACCGAACGGTCGTCCTTGAGGTCGAGATAGACATGGCCTGAACGCGGCAACGACACGCGGCCCACCTCACCGCGGACGCGGATATGCCCGAATCCGCCTTCGATGGCCTTTTTCACCGCACCCGAGATTTCGGAAACCGAAAATTCGGGGGTGTTGTCGGCTGGGGCATCTTCGAAGAGATCCATCAGGCTATTTTCCTTCCGTCGCACGATTGTCGAGTGGCAGCGAAGACAGCTTCCACCGCAGGAACAGGATTGTCAGAACCACCGCCAGACCGAAACCCGCAAAAACCAGTGACTGGAAAACCGCCGCGATGATAAAGGCCGCAAAGCCGATGCTCCAGAAGACAAAGTGCGACAGTTTCTCCAGCGCGAAATCCGGATCAGGCCAGTATTTGACGTCCGGCCGCCCGAATTCCTGCGCGTATAGCTCAAGTGTCCGGATATAGTCAGGATCGTCCTGAAACGGCAGGTTTTCACCCTCGCCTTCGGGCCGGTAGAGCGTCCGTCCCAGAATACGCGGGCAGAAATCATCGTAATAGGCTTGGGTGTCCTCGGTATGCATCCGCCAGACCATCTCGACGATCGGCGAAGGCGAAAGGTTTTCCGATGAACTGCCCGCAAGATACATGAAGCGCCGGTATTCCTCGACCAGCGTATAGCACACGTCAATAGGATGGCCGGTTTCCTCGGCCAGCCGATCCACCAGCGAGCGCGTCAGCGGACGTTCGTGAAAACTGTATCCCTCAAGCCGCTGCCAAAGGCGCCTGTCGGATTTTTCGGGATTCATTTTGTCATCATTCACCGTTTCCCTTCCCCAAGTGTGAACCTAGCCCAAGCCCGCCCATGCGCCAAGCCTGCAGCGGGTTGTGATCGGATCGCGTGCAGCTTAGAACCGCGCCAGGGCAAGACAGGCAGGGACTGACATGAATATCCTCATTTTGGGCAGCGGCGGACGCGAACACAGCCTTGCGTGGGCGATCAAACAGAACCCCAAATGCGACCGGCTGATCGTGGCCCCCGGAAACGCAGGGATTGCCGAGATCGCCGATTGCGCCACGATCAACATCCTCGCCGGTGACGCGGTGACCACTTTCGCCGAAGAGAACGCTGTCGATTTCGTCATTGTCGGCCCCGAAGCCCCGCTTGCGGCGGGGGTCGCTGACCGCCTGCGTGAGGCGGGCCTGCTGGTCTTCGGACCGAGTGCGGCCGCAGCACAGCTCGAAGCCTCGAAATCCTTTACAAAGTCCATCTGTGACGCGGCACAAGCGCCCACTGCGGCCTATGCACATTTCAACGACGCCGAAACCGCGCGCGCCTATATCAAGTCCCAAGGTGCCCCCATCGTGGTCAAAGCCGATGGTCTGGCCGCAGGCAAAGGTGTCATCGTCGCCATGACCGAAGACGAAGCCCTCGCCGCCATTGACGATATGTTCGACGGCAGCTTCGGCGACGCCGGGGCCGAGGTCGTCATCGAAGAATTCATGGAGGGCGAGGAAGCCTCGTTCTTTGTCCTCTGTGACGGCAAGACCATCCTGCCGGTCGGCACAGCACAGGACCACAAGCGCGCCTATGACGGCGACACCGGCCCGAATACCGGCGGTATGGGCGCCTATTCACCCGCGCCTGTGATGACCGATGCGGTCACCCAGAAAGCCCTCGACGAAATCATCCGGCCCACGATGAATGAAATGGCCAAGCGCGGCACACCGTTTCAAGGCGTGCTGTTCTGCGGGCTGATGATCAAGAACGGCCAGCCACGGCTGGTGGAATACAACGTGCGTTTCGGCGATCCCGAATGCCAGTGCCTGATGATGCGGCTGGGTGGGCAGGTGCTGGACCTGCTGCACGCCTGCGCCGAGGAGCGCCTTGACGAGATCACAGTGAACTGGGCCGACGATCATGCACTGACCATCGTCATGGCTGCCAAGGGCTATCCAGGGTCCTATGAAAAAGGCACGGTGATTGCGGGGCTCGACAGCCTGCCTGAGGACAGCTTCCATATGGTGTTTCACGCAGGGACGTCCGAGGCGGACGGCAAGATCACTGCCACCGGCGGGCGCGTGCTGAACGTCACCGCGCGAGGCGCCACTTTGGCCGAAGCGCATGAGAAAGCCTATGCGATGACACAGAATATCGACTGGCCACAGGGCTTCTACCGCTCGGACATCGGCTGGCGCGCGCTTTAGGATCTTCTTTCGCCCAAGAAACTCCCGCTGGAGGCATCCCGCCTCTCAAGAAGCGGCACGCAGAAAGAAAAAAGCCGCGCTCGAAAAGCGCGGCTTCTTTATTCGACGGTCAGCTGTTGATCAGGCAGCGCGGCTTGTCAAAACCGAGTCGATCTCTGCAGCTGCGGCATTCTCGTCATTGCCTGCAACAGCGGCAATTTCGCGGGTCAGACGCTCGAGTGCGGCTTCGTAAAGCTGACGCTCGGAATAGCTCTGCTCGCGCTGGTCATCCAGACGGTGCAGGTCGCGGACCACTTCGGCAATCGCGATCAGATCGCCCGAATTGATCTTCTGCTCGTATTCCTGCGCACGGCGGGACCACATGGCTTTCTTGACCTTGGCCTTGCCGCGCAGGGTCTTCATCGCATGGCTGACCACATCGGGGGTTGCCAGAGCGCGCATGCCCACATCCGTGGCCTTATGGGTCGGCACACGCAGGGTCATCTTGTCCTTTTCAAAGGCAATCACGAAGAGTTCCAGTTCGAAACCGGCCACTTCCTGTGTCTCGATCGAGACAATCTTGCCCACGCCGTGGGCGGGATAGACGACGAACTCGTTCGGGCTGAACGCGTGTTTCTTCTTGCTCATGGTTATCCTTTCATAAGCTCCGCGGGAGCGCCGACAAAAAAACCGGCGGGGCCTTTGGGCCACCGTCGGATGTTTCGGCGCTTTGTACGGTCAAATATTTCGCAACATTGGTAACAGTATACCACAAAAAAGGGCCCTGCGGAAGCACGGCCCAAATTCGATCTGAATATATTTAAAACAACGGGTTAGCGCAAAGCACCACCCGAATCAGCCGCCCTCGCCGGGGGCCTCGGAAAAGAGCTCCAGCTTGCCTTCCTTGCCGTCCATTTCGTCGGCATTCGGCAGCGGATCTTTCTTGGTGATGATCACCGGCCACATCTCGGAGTATTTGCGGTTGAACTCGACCCATTTCTCCATGTCCGGTTCGGTATCGGGGCGGATCGCGTCGGCTGGGCATTCGGGCTCGCAGACGCCGCAGTCGATGCATTCGTCAGGATGGATCACCAGCATATTCTCGCCCTCGTAGAAGCAGTCCACTGGGCAGACTTCGACGCAGTCGGTGTATTTGCAGGCGATACAATTGTCGTTGACGATATAGGTCATGTGGTCATCCGTTAGCTAGCACGGCCTAGCTAGAGCAGGATTTCCCCTCATTCAAGATCGAAAGGCGCATCGCCCGCCCGTTGGGCCATGATATCGCGGCGGTCTTTCTTGGTGGGGCGTCCCTTGCGGTCGCCACCCGGGTTATAGGGGCGTTTCACCACTTCGGGCGATATATCCTCATAGAGCGCCTGCGCCTCGGGCGCAGGGCCGCGCCTTTCGCCGCAATCAAGGATACGCACGACGCGGGTCTGATCGGCCTGAATGAAGGTCAGCACATCGCCCGGACCTACCGCGCGGGAAGGTTTACTGACGGGCTCGCTGTCGACCCGTACCTTTCCCGCGGTCACGACACCAGCGGCAAGGCTGCGCGATTTGAAGAACCGCGCATGCCAGAGCCATTTGTCCAGCCGGATCGTCGGACGGGGGTCGCTCAATCCTTCTTGAACCCTGCCAGTGCTGCGGCAAACGGGTTGTCGGGATCAATCGCCTTTTCCTTCTTCGGCTTGGCCGAGAAGCTTTGCGGCTTGTTGCG
>CAXQAV010000167.1:0-2688 GCA_964221795.1 Luminiphilus sp.
CGCTTGTGGCTGCGGAAATGCGAGAGGGTGAGTTCTCTGATTGCGAGGCTGTTCATCAGATGCTGTCAGGGTTTTCGAACACCCTGACCCAAAAATCTTGAAAGATTTTTGGCCCCGTCACACGCGCATCGGCATCACGACATAGACTGCCGAGGTGTCATTGCCTTCGCGCATCAGGGTCGGGTCGCCGGAGGAATTGAACAGGAAGACCGCATTCTCGCGATCCACTTGACTGGCGATCTCCAGCAGGTATTTCGCGTTAAAGCCGATCTCGAGCCGCTCGTCCCCATACGCCACGGCCAGTTCTTCTTCTGCCGCGCCGCTGTCGGGGGCATTGACGGAGAGGACCAGACGATCCTCGTCCAGAGAGAGTTTGACGGCGCGGGACCGCTCGGACGACACGGTGGCCACGCGATCGACCGCGCGGGCGAACTCGGACGCGTCGACTTCCAGACGGCGTGTGTTCCCCATCGGGATCACGCGGGTGTAGTCGGGGAAAGTGCCGTCGATGACCTTCGAGGTCAGCGTGATGTCAGGCGTCGCAAAGCGGATCTTGGTTTCCGAGACCGAGACCGCGATCTGCATGTCATCGTCATCCAGCAGTTTACGCAACTCGCCAACCGTCTTGCGGGGCACGATGACGCCCGCCATGTCCGCAGACCCATTGGGCAGGTCCGCGTCGATCCGCGCAAGGCGGTGACCATCGGTGGCCACGCAGCGCAGCACCTTACCGCCGTCGCTATCGGCCACATGCATATAGACGCCGTTCAGGTAATAGCGGGTCTCTTCGGTCGAAATCGCGAATTTGGATTTGTCGAAGAGGCGGCGCAGGACCGGCGCGGGGGCCGAGAAATTCGCCGCATATTCGGAAGAGGCCATCACAGGGAAGTCCTCTTTCGGCAGGGTCGCGAGCGAGAAGTTGGAGCGGCCCGCCTCGATGCTCAGACGACCGGAGGCACCGTCTTCGGTCAGGGTCACAAGCGCACCGTCAGGCAGTTTGCGCACGATTTCGTTCAGGGTGACTGCTGAAACAGTCGTAGCACCGGCACGCTCGACTTTAGCAGGGGCACGGTCAACGACCTCGATATCCAGATCGGTGGCGCGGAACTGGACAGAGTCACCCTCGGCCTCGATCAGCACGTTGGCGAGGATGGGGATCGTGTTGCGCCGCTCGACAACCGATTGGGCCTGCGCGACCGCCTTTAGAAGTACCGCGCGTTCGATGCTGAATTTCATGTCCCAATCTCCGCATATCTTGCCAGGCACATAAGCCGGGACACGAAATCTACCTTATTCGTGGCCCGGCTCAAGCGTTTTGTTGGACTGTTGACGATGGGTTTGGCGGCGTCAAGCGCCGCCCGCCTCATTCCTGAAGAGCGCGGCGCAGAAGCTCCAGATCATCGGCGATCTGGCTGTCCTTGGCCATCAGTTCCTCGATCCGCTTCACGCCATGCATGACCGTGGTGTGGTCACGCCCACCAAAGCGGCGCCCGATCTCGGGCAGCGAACGGCTGGTCATCTGCTTGGCGAGATACATGGCGACCTGGCGTGGCCGCGCGTAGGTGCGCAGACGCTTGGGGCCGATCATATCTGACAGGCGGATGTTGTAATGTTCGGAAACCTTGCGCTGGATTTCCTCGACAGTGACCTTGCGGTCCGAGGCCTTGAGTACATCCGACAGACAGTCCTGTGTCAGTTCCAGCGTGATCTCGCGACCCACCAGCGAAGCGAAAGCGAACAGACGGGTCAGCGCGCCTTCCAGCACACGCACGTTGGTCGAGATGCGGTGGGCGAGGAATTCCAGCACGCCGGGTGCAATCTGCAGTTCGGGGTATTGCGCCGAATAAGCCTCGACCTTGGACTGAAGAATGCCGAGGCGCAGTTCGTAATCGGTCGGGTGCAGATCGACCACCAGACCACATTGCAGGCGGGATTTGATCCGCTCTTCAAGATCCTTGATCTCGCCCGGGGCGCGGTCGGCGGAAATGATGATCTGTTTCTGGCCGTCCACGAGGGCGTTGAAGGTATGGAAGAACTCTTCCTGCGTGCTGTCCTTGCCAGCGATGAACTGCACATCGTCCACCATCAGCACATCGACCGAGCGGAACAACTGTTTGAAGTCCATCATCTTGCGGTCACGCAGCGCGGTGATGAAGCGGTACATGAATTGCTCGGCCGAGAGGAACAGCACGTTTATTTCTGGCGAGCGTTCTTTCAGCTCATGCGCAATCGCGTGCATCAGGTGGGTCTTGCCGAGGCCGACGCCACCATAAAGGAAGAGCGGGTTAAAGGTCACCGGCCCGCCTTCGGCAACGCGGCGCGCTGCGGCATGGGCCAACTCGTTGGGTTTGCCGACCACAAAGGTGTCGAAGGTAAAACGCGCATCAAGCTGTGCACCAGCATCTTCATCGGACTTTGCAGCGCGCGTGCCGGTCTTCGGCACGGCCTTCGCCTTGGCCTGCTTGGCAGGGACGCGGAAAGACAAACGCTGGACGTCCTGGCCCGACTTTTTCAGGTGGTAAAGGATCTGGTCGCCGAAATGCTGGGAAACATAATTCCCGATAAAGTTCGTAGGGACTTCGAAAATCGCTACACCATCGGATACATGGGCAAACTCGAGGGGCTCAATCCAGTTGGAAAAGTTGCTTTTCCCAATCGCCCCTTTCAACGTGTTCAACACATCGGCCC
>CAXQAV010000168.1:0-5049 GCA_964221795.1 Luminiphilus sp.
ACAACAGATTACCTGAATGTCCGTAGAAATACCGATGGCTGGTTGTTGAAGCACCAGAGGACAGACGGAAGTAATATCTGCGGCATTAAGTCGTCAGGTCACACTGGCAGTGTGGACCTTGAGTTCCTCACCAATGACCTCGTGAGATTGTTCATTGAAAAAGGCGGCAACGTCGGTATCGGCACTGAAACTCCAATCGACAAATTCCATGTCATGGGCAGCGCGGTCTTCGAGGGCACGTTCCCGAACATCCGCATCATCGAGTCTGACACAACGGACCTGAACACCCGCATCCTTAACAATGGCGGTAAGCTGTTCATCCAGTCGATGACTGATGCTGGAGCAGGGACCACCCGAGTGACTGTGGATCACGCCACGGGTAGCGTAGGGTTCGGCACCGGCACCCCCGAAGACTTGGTACATATCGCAAGTGCCTCTGCGGCGCTTCGCATTGAGGCCACCAACAACGACAACCCTGCGGTTATTCTGGAGCGCCCAGATGGTCGGGACATACGGATGACCAACAATGCTGGTCAGTTCGAGCTTCAACATGCCTCGGACGCAGCTACGTGGTCCCGGTTCTATCGCTACAGCAACGGCCACAACTTCTACAATGACAACACGGACATTCTCCTGACCGTGGACTCTGCTGGCAAGGCGACTTTCAGCGGGTACACGAAAGACCCCTCTATGGAGAGCATTGGGGAGGGGGTGGACTTCACCCGAGGTGATGGGAATGCGTTTGCGGTACGCCTCAACGCTGCCAATGGACAGTCGTTCTATTACTGCGCTGATCTGGGGCATAGGTTCAGCAATCTAAATGAGACCGAGATCTACGCCACCATCGACAACTCAGGAATGACCATTGCTGGCCACCTAGAGGTCAACGGTGGCCTTAAGTTCGGAGCAATTCCGTCGTTCACCTTGTCTGGCGGTGCGTTCACTCCAACTCACCGGGGTGCTCGGCTTCGATCAGAAGGTGTCGGAGCCGCAGATGAATTGACCACGATCAACGACACCAACGCAGTTGGGGGCGACATCTTGGTGATCTGCGCGGGTGATAACGGGGAAGCGATCACCATTAAGCACGACTTGGGCAACATCAAGTGCGGCGCAGATATTGTCCTGGACAATATCCATGACACGGCAACTTTCCTCTATTTCAACGGGAACTGGCGGCTCATCAGCCACCAGAGCAATGCGTAATGGACTGGTCTGATTTTCTGAAAGACCTGGGCGGGGAGGTCGGAGTTCTCCCTGCCTTGGTCATGGGGGGGCTGGCCTATGCGTGCTGGCACTTCATGAAACGCACCTCTGAACTGCAAGACAAGCGGGTGGAGGATGCTCGGGAAACGCTGTCGGATGCGGCCAAGCGCGAGGCGGAAACGATCACGGCCCTGAACCTGATCAACGCCACGCTCAATGCCGTCATGGCGCAGCTTCAAAATGGAGGGCGCCAATGACCTTTTTCCCGTGGAACCGCAAGAAAGCGCAGGAGGCTGAGAGCAGCTTGGCCCCTGCGAAGGCGTCTCTGGAGCGGCTAAGGGAGGAGCGCCGGGCCGCTGCTGCCGAGGTCGAGAAAACGCTCAAGAAGATCCTCGAAATTAAGGAGGCCCCCCATGGCAGAAACAGCTAATACCATCCTCGCCCTTTTGACGCTTTTGGGCGGGGCGCTGTGCGCTCGTGCCTTCTTGCCCCATATCCGCGTTCTCGGGCCTCAGCCGGTCGACAATCTCGCTCGCGGCCTCTTGATCTGCGCGCTGTCGGCGTTCCCGCGCACGGCTTTCTGGGATCTGGCGTGGCCGACCCTGCGCGACGTTCTCCCGATGGGGCTGGCGACGAACATCTTTTTCAATGGGGTGATGCTCGTGGGCATGTATTTCATCCTGCGGGCACGGTGGCTCACCATCCCAGAGAAGCACCGGAGCCGGTACAACGTGATCACCGCGGCGTTCTACCCGTCAGCCTTGTTCCCCAGCCTTCGGAGGAGCCGCTGATGTACCGGACGCGAGATATACAGGCGCGCTGTGCGGCTCTTGGCTTCTGGCCGGGCCCGATCGACGGCATCTGGGGGCCGAGGACACGGGAGGCGGTGCTGGCCGCTCTGGAGGAATATGGCGGAACAGAGGCGGCCGACCTATTCCACTCCTCCGGGCTGCACCGGATACACCTGCACTGGACCGCCGGGGCCGATGGCGTGATCAAGGTCGAGCGCACGGCCTACAATGGTCTGGTGACGCGCGATGGCGAGCGCGTGATGGGGCACTTTCCATTCGAGGCCCAGGCGAAATACGCCGTGGGTAAGGCCGCCTCCCACACGCTCAACGCCAACACGGGCTCTATCGGCCTATCCGCCGATGCGATGGCCGGCGCAAAAGAGCGCCCCTTCAATCCGGGCGCGGCGCCCATGACAGCCCGTCAGCTGGACGAACTCTGCCGCTGGACTGCGGAGCTTTCCGTGGCCTACTGGATCCCCGTCAGCCGGTTCTCAACGCTTAGCCATTCTGAGGTGCAGCCGACGCTTGGTATCCGTCAGCGCTGGAAATGGGATATCAACTGGCTGCCGGGCATGCCCCGGCCAGGCGATCCGATCGAGGTTGGCGACCGTATCCGGGCGATGATCTCGGAGCACCTGCAGGACGTGAGGGCGGCATGACCCGGTATCTCCTTCCTGCGGCTCTGTCACTGGCGCTGGCCCTCGGCGGGCTGGCCTGGTGGCTGCACAGCCGGAATGGGGCGCTGCGCGATGATCTGGCGGCGGTGGAGCGATCCCTCGCTGTGAAGACCCGGCAGATGGAGCAGGCCCAAGAGGCCGCCGCCGTCCTCGATGCTCATTTGAAACGAATGCAGGGGGAGCGGCAAAGCCTTGATGCCGAGCTCCAACGCCTGCGCCAGCTGGAGGGATACGATGCGCCCCTTTCTCCTTTTCTCCGCGATGCTTTTGACCGGATGTGACTGGTTCCGGCCGGAGCCGGTCTTCGTGGAACCGGAAATCCCAGACGAGTTGACGCGGCCATGCCCCCGACCGGTAAAGGGGGCGCCGATTGAGGGCGCCTTTGCAGAATTGGCGCTGGGGTGGAAGTCAACGGCGCTCTGCAATGCCGACAAGCTGGATAGCATACGGGGCCTGTACGCGCCGAGATAGATTTACCCCTCTTTACACTGTCGGGCCGCAATGCCTATTTAAAGCTGCATTCAAGACAGCAGGTTCCCCTCATGACAGTGTATATTTCAGGCGGCTCTAACTCTCTCAGGTCTATCGGCTGGGTGTCCTTTCTGCGGGATCGGATTGGAGATACAGAACGGGTCGAGAACCTGTCGATTGGCGCTGCTCCCTCGCATATGGGGGCCTTCCGCTGCCATCAAATCCCAGACCTTGGGCCGGATGATACCGTGATCTGGGAGTATGGTATCAACGATGCAAACCACATAGACCGTCGAGGGTTTCCCCCCCAGGAAGTGCTGAAAGCGATCGAATGGATTATCCTGCTTTGCCGCGACAGAGGCGCGAAGTTCGCGGCCATGATCTTCCAAACGAGGAACCGCGAGGCAAAAAAGAAGGTGACGCGCTACCGGCGTAGACTTCACAGCCTTTGCGACCGATACGGTGTGGGCTATTTCGATGTGCCCTCAGAGTACCTTTCGGGCAACCCGAGTGCAGACCGCATCCCTCCGGAGTATTTTGACGACAACCTGCACTACAAAGTCGACACCGAGTTGATGGACCTAATCGCAGACGGCGCAATGTCTCTGCTGAATTCTGCGCGAGTTCCGAATGGGGAGCCGCGGCGCGATATCGGGCGGCTGGCAATCTACACGGAGTTCGATGGAGGTGTGCAGGACTTTTTCGAGAACCGAATGGTTTCTGTGAGAACCTGGCGGCCCGGAGAGCAGAAATTGGCCTGCCGCCTTGATGCTCCCGGTCGGGTTATCGGTGTCATATTGACCGCCACATCTAAAGGCGGGGTGCTCGATTTAACTCTGGGCTCGCGCACCTTGCGGTTCAGCGCATCCTATCGGGAGCGAAACTTCAACAAGACAATGCTCAAGTTCGTGTCGCTTCCGGTCTTATCCGGCGATGACCTTGCCTTCGGTGCGGGAGAAGAAATCTCGATAGACTGGGCCGGGTCGGTAGAGGGAATACTCGGATCGGAGAAACGCAAACGCCCAATCGGGGCCGATGCGTTGGAGGCGAGAGAGGCTGGGATCGTTGCGCTGATGGTGGAGGAATTTTAGCGGAGACGTCGCGCCACGGTCTGTGGAACCCGGGCCGAATGCTAGAAACGAGAAAGGCCCCGGCAAGCGCTGGGGCCTTTTTTGATCCAACAGTGATCCAACTCTGATCCAACTTTTTTGTGAGTGGTGGCTAAGTTGTTGTTTTTATGGTGCCCCCACACGGACTCGAACCGCGGACCTACTGATTACAAATCAGTTGCTCTACCAGCTGAGCTATAGGGGCACTCTTTACACCGCGTTCCAAACCGACGCACCCGGGACGGCAAAACTGCCAGGGTGGTCTGCCGATCGCGTGCGGGACTGGTACTAGACCGCGTCGGTACCGTCAAGCCGCTAACGTGCGCATGCGCAGAAACATTTTCGCCTCCGTCAGGGCAGGTCGCGAGGATGATATTGGCGCGTTTCACATCTCGATTTCTGCGAAGGACTTTGCCGGGCCGGGCGACGTCAGAGCCGTCAGGGTTGGGGTTGCCCGTCGCGCCCGAAGTTGAGCGTTTCCGTGCCAAGGTCATCGTAGGTGAGTTCGACCGTCACCGCCTGAACGCTTCCGAGCGGGTACTCGCGATAGGGCATGCCGTCCTCGGCCTTGATCATGTTGGGAAAACCTTCGTCCAGGTGGCATGCGGGCAGAGGCCAGACTTCCGGCTCTCCTCCGTTGACGCTCAGCCGGATCCGCGCAAGGCCGCAGCGCCAGGACCACAGATGGGTGACATAGAGCAGATCCTGCCCCTGAAACTCCCGCACATGGATCCAGTTGCTCCGGGTGGCGGCCAGGATCGGCCTCACTTCCAGCGCGGTGGTGAAGCGGCCGGT
>CAXQAV010000169.1:0-6295 GCA_964221795.1 Luminiphilus sp.
GATCTACACATGAAGGCACACTCTTTCCCTACACGACGCTCTTCCGATCTGTTCCGGTCTGCACAGCGCCCTGTACCAGCAGTTCCGACCCCACAGCCAGGGCGAAAAGGCCGCCGAGCAGCACCAAGACCGCGGTCTTCATTGAGGTAATCGCGGGCACCTCACAGTCATCTTCGACGACAAGGCTGTCGGTCTTGTACTGATAGAAAACGAAGGCCACGAGGATCGCGAACATCCCCAGACCAAAAATGCGCGTCAGCCCATCGGTCAGCATGCCGACGGTCAGGATTGCCGTGGCCAAGAGCATCATGGCCAGATCCTTGGTCAGATGCTTGGGGTCTGCAATCACCCGAAAGACAAAGGCCGTCGCCCCGAGCACCAACAGGATATTGGCAACATTAGAACCCAGCACATTGCCCAGCGATATGCCCGGATAACCGGAAAGGTTGGCATTTACCGAGGTGAACAGCTCGGGAACCGAGGTGCCGAACGAAATGATGGTGGCGCCGATGAAGAGCGGTGACAGCCCAGTGCGCTCGGCCACATAGACAGCCGCTTCGACTGTCCAGTCGCCCCCTTTGATCAAAAGAAACAGGCCAAAGGCCATTGCGCCTGCTGAAAGGACAAAAAGTTCATACGTGCTAAGTTCGAACACTCGGAGTCCTATTCTGGTTTAGCAGCCGGTCTGCCCTCGGGGATAGCGGATTCGGACAGCTTGTGTAAGTGGCCAGCCTGACCAACAATCACAGCAGGCGGTTTGTCCCACTGTTCCCACATGCCGGATACCGCTATTTACCTCAGCAGGAGGTAGGGCCTGTTTTCCGAGATGAAAGAGCAAAAGGCGGCACAAGGGCCGCCTTTTGTTGAATTTTTTCTTGGTCTACTCTGTCGCGACTTTGGGTCGTGTCATCTGCGCGAGGAAGTAGAGCGCCACGGCACCGCCGATCCCGATCAGGTCAGAGACCAGACCGCCTTCGATCATGAAGAGCGCGACGACCATCAGCAGGATGCGGATCGGCCATGCGGCGCGATCTCCGACCCACCAGCCCTGCACGCCAGAGGACAAGAGGAACACACCGAAGGTCGCGGTCGCACCGGCTCGGATGATCTCGAATGTCGTGCCGTCCATCAGCAGCGCGCTGTTGTAGAAGAACATGAAGGGCACGATGAAGGCCGAGATCCCGATTTTGAACGACGCGACCGAGGTCGCCATCGGGTTGGCCCCCGAAATCCCCGCAGCGGCGTAGCTGGCCAGTGCGACAGGTGGGGTGATGGCCGAGACCACCGCAAAGTAGAACACGAAGAAGTGCGCTGTCAGCTGCGGGATACCCAGTTGCACCAGACCCGGCGCCACGACCGAGGCCGCGACCGCATAGGCGGCAGTTGTCGGCATACCCATGCCCAGTAGGATCGCGATGCACATGGCAAAGAACAGGGCCAGGAGCTGGTTGGTCTCTGCGATGTTCAGAAGCACCGACGAGAAGCGCGCGCCGACACCGGTGAGCGAGATTACACCTACGATGATACCCGCACAGGCACAGACCGCGATGATCTGGATCGACATGATGCCTGCCAGCTCGAACGCTTTGGTGACCGAGCGGATGCCCATCCGGTAGGGGGTGAACCAGCTCACGACCGCAGCCGAGGCCGTCGCCAATGTCCCGGCACGGATGACCGAGTAGCCCATGAAGAGCGCCCCGATCAGGATGATAATCGGCAGGAACAGGAAGACGCGGCGCACCATATCGCGGAGCTTGGGCAGCTCGTCTTCGCGCATACCACGCATGCCGAGCTTGGCGGCCTCGAAATCGACCATGAAGTAGATCGACACGAAGTAGAGGATCGCCGGAATGATCGCCGCAATCGCGATGTCGGTGTAGGGGATACCCGTGATTTCTGCCATGATGAAGGCACCGGCACCCATGATCGGAGGCATGATCTGTCCACCGGTCGATGCGGCAGCCTCGACGGCACCAGCGGTCGTTGGCTTGTAGCCGACCTTCTTCATCAGCGGGATGGTCAGCGAGCCTGTGGCCACCACGTTGCCCGCAGATGTGCCGTTGATCATACCCATCAGACCCGAGGCGAAGATTGCCACCTTGGCAGGTCCACCGCGTGCGCGACCAGCGGCGGCAAAGGCGAAGTTGACGAAGTAGTCACCGACTTTGGACGCCTGCAGGAAGGCTGCGAAAATGATGAAGAGGATGATATAGGTCGAGGACACAGCGGTTGTCGGCCCAAGGATGCCTGCGTCGGTGTAGACCTGGCTGAAGAAACGCTGCCAGGCGATATCGGGCGCGTTCAGGAACCCTGGAAGCAGATCACCAACAAACACATAGATCAGGAAGATTCCTGCGATAATGATCAGCGCGAGACCGGCCACACGACGGGTCAGCTCCATGATCAGCATCGTGCCTGCGACAGCCGCAAGGCTCATTCCGATCGGTGCAAATGGTGTGCCCGTCGAGTTGCGCATCAGCGTGCCAAAGATGGTGATCAGATACATCGCCACAGCAACACCACAGACGCCCAACACGATGTCCGCAGGTGCAATCGCGCCGCGGACACGGGGCCGCATCCAGCCGATCACGATCCCCGCAATTGTCGCGGCGATCAGCGGATAGCCGTAGTGATATGTCTCGGCGGCCTTGATGCCTTCGTCGATGCCGTTCCACATGACGCCACCAGCAATCTGGCTTGCAAAACCGAGGGCGGTCCAGCAGGCATAAAGCGCGGGGACCAGCGCAAGCCACGCCAGATAATCAAGAGGATGGCGACTGCCTTTGTCCTCATCCGGAAAGTCGCGTGCCGAATAGAGCAGGAAGCCAAGCAGGAGTGCGCCCGCGATGTGAACAATGCGGAAGTTCCAGGTTTCCATCGGGAACACGGGGAGTAGGGGAATGTCGATCCCTGTCCAGGCGCGGATGGACCAGCCGTTCAAGGCCGCCATATGGAACAACGCATAGATCGCCGAGAAGCCGGCGATGATGTAATACGAGGTCCCTTCAAAGATGCGCCGGTTATGCTCGACCGGTTCGTCATCTACGCCCTCGGCTATGACGGTGCCTTCGGTCTGGTCGTCTTTGGTTGTATCGGTCGTCATCTTATTCGTCCTCGCATGCGGCTACATTGCCCTGACGGGTGCAAAGCGTGGGCTTATTGTATCGGAAAATTGGGAAAATGTGCGGGCCGCGACGTTTTTGCGCGGCCCGCAGGGATTACAGGGCCTTAGCCGCCGTAGATTTCGTCGGCAGGAATGTCTGCACCGGCGTTCTCGATGAACCACTCGGCTGCACCTGGGTGCCATGGCAGAACGCCGCCGTTCTTGTCCCAGTTTTCGGGCAGTGTCGAACGGGCTGCACGATGGATGTTCACCATACGCTCGTTGTCGGACATGACCACGTCAACAACTGCTTTGACGAAGGACGCTGGCAGATCGCAGTTTGCGATTGCGAAGTTCCACATGGACACGGAACGCGCAGGGGCTTCCAGTGGTGTGTAGGTGTCTGCGGCGATGTCGAAGGCGGCAACAGGGAAGGCCGCCATGATCTGGGCCTGTTCGTCCGCGGTGAACTCGATGATATTCACGTCTGTCTGGACTTCAAGCTGGGAGACTGCTGGAACAGGCACACCGGCTGCAAAGGCGATGACGTCAAGCAGTCCGTCCTGAAGCTGGCCACCAAGGTCACCCCAGCCGCCGTTGCGACGTTCAAAGCTGACGCCCAGCTCTTCCATCATCAGCGGAAAGTAGGTGTCTGATGTCGAACCGGCAGGACCGAAACCGATGCGCGCGCCGGCAGGGATTTCGGAGATGCTGGTGATGCCCGAAGAGGCCAGCGCTGTCACCGAGAATGGTGTCTGATACATCGGGAACATCGCACATGCGTTGGTCATCTGCAGCCCAGGCGCAATCGGGTTGGTGCCGGCAATGGATTCAGCCGCCGGGCCCATTGTGGTCATGCCGAACTGAGCGTCACCAGTGTGAACCAGTGCCATGTTCTGCATGGGGCCGCCGGTCACTTCACCACCGCCGGTGATGCCCAGCTCTTCTGCGACAAGGTTCGCCCAGCCCGATCCATAGGCAAAATAGGTGCCGCCCTGTGATGCAGTGCCAACGGTAAAGCTTTCTGGCCAGCCGGTGCGGTCCTCGTGACCGGCAGCGAAGGCTGTCGTGGCAGTGAGCGCAGTTGTTGCGATAAACGCTGCGAGTTTCATATGTGGTTCCTCCACTTGAGTTGCCCGATCCCTCCCGGACCGGTTCGTGACCTAATCACTTCAGCGGAATTAGGTTGCATGGCGTGTTGGTCCACGATTGCAGCGCGACAAAACAACCCGTCCGGCCAACTGTTTGCGTTAACAATTTGCTTTCATTTCTTACGATGTGTCGAAAACCGGACAAAGCCGGACTTCGGTGGGTAGGAAAGGGGGCATCCGCGCCGTGCTATTCGGCGTCGTCCTTTGACAGCCCGTATTTCTGCATCTTCTCGTAGAGCGCTTTGCGCGACAGTCCGAGGGCCTCATAGGTTTTTTTCAGGCTTCCGCCCTGCGCGGTGAGTGCCGCCATGATCAGGGACTTCTCATGTGCGGCCATGCGCGCCGCCAGCGTGCTGGTCTCGTCGGTTGGCTGTTCTGGCGGCGTCGGATCAAGACCCAACACAAAACGGTCCGCCGCATTGCGCAACTCGCGCACGTTTCCAGGCCAAGCCTGCGTGGCAATCTCGGCCAGAAGATCGGCAGGCACATCGGGCAGGGGCTTTGAATAGCGGGCCGCCGCCTGTGCCGCGAGGTTGAGAAAGAGCGAGGGGATGTCATCCCGCCGTGCCTCCAGCGGCGGTACACCGACTGTCACCACATTCAGCCGATAGAGCAGGTCGGCACGGAAACTGCCCGACGCCACGGCCTCCTGCAGGTCGCTTTTGGCGGCAGCGATGATCCTGATGTCCAGATCAACGGGATCGTTTGCGCCGAGCCGCGTGATCTTGCGCTCCTGGATGGCGTGCAGGAGTTTCGCCTGCACGGCGACAGGCAGGCTGTCGATCTCGTCGAGGAACACGGTCCCCTGACGCGCGAATTCGAATTTACCGAAACGTGCCCGCATCGCGCCGGGGAAGGCGCCGGCCTCATGCCCGAAAAGCTCGGACTCAACCATATCAACAGGCAGGGCCGCGCAGTTGATATGGACAAAGGGGTAGGGGCCGCGCGCGGAGAGATCGTGCAGGGCCCGTGCGGTCAGGTCCTTGCCCGCACCCGTCGGCCCAGTGATCAGCACATCCGCATCGGTGGCGGCAATGGCATTTACCTGTTTGCGGAGCGCGACCATTGCATCCGAGCGCCCGATCAGCCGTGCCTCGAGCTTGTCTCTGCCACCCACCTCACGCTTGAGCGCGCGGTTCTCGATTGTGAGGCGCCGTTTGTCGAGCGCGCGCTGGATTGTCGTCACAAGGCGCGATGGAGCGAAGGGCTTTTCGATGAAATCGTAGGCGCCTTCGCGCATGGATTGCACCGCGAGATTGACGTCACCATGGCCGGTCACAAGGATCACCGGAAACTCGGGATCAATCTCGAGCGCCTTGCGCATCAGCCAAAGCCCGTCCTTGTCCGGCATGCGGATATCAGTCACCAGAATGCCGTCGAACCCGCGGGTAATCTTGCTCAGCGCTGCCTCGGCTCGGTCAAAAAGCTCGGCCGGAATGTCGGCCAGCATCAGGGACTGGCCGCTCGCAAGGCGCAGTTCTTCCTCGTCGTCAACAAACAGCACGGTTGGGGTCATTGGGCAGCAATCTGTTTCGGTGAGGCTGCCTGTAGCGCGACTGAAAAGACAGCGCCACCCTCGGGATGGTTCTCGACAGTCAGGCTGCCGTTGAAATCGGACACGATATTATAGGAAATCGACAGCCCCAGCCCGAGACCCTTGCCGGGGGCCTTGGTGGTAAAGAACGGATCAAACACATGCGGGAGCGTTTCGGGATCGATACCAGTGCCCGTGTCACGCACATGCAGTGTTGTGCCCTCGACCGTCAGAAAGACGTCGCGCGTCTTGTGGCCCTCCATGGCGTCCAGCGCGTTATTGATCAAGTTCACGATGACCTGCTGCAACCGGACATGGCCGCCGTTGACCCAGATCTCTTCCTTTGGCGGTTCATAGATGACGCGCCCGCCCTCGGAAGTCAGTCGCATGTCCACCACGGCCAGCGCGTCCTGGATCACGGCATTCAGGAGGAGGGGACCCGTAGCCAACTGCGGGCGGCTGGCAAAGTTGCGCAAATGGGCCGAGATCGTTGCCATCCGGTCAGCC
>CAXQAV010000170.1:0-3960 GCA_964221795.1 Luminiphilus sp.
TCCTTCGGCGTCCAGAACCATGTTTTCGAAACCAGCTTTTCCGCGTCCTTGGTGGCATCCAGCACCCAAGTCAGCGTCAGCGCGGTAAAGTCCCTGACCTGGCTAAGGTCGAGACCGCCGAAGCAAGGATAGCCCGCCTTGGTCAGCGCCTCCGGGTCCACATCACCGTGACAGCCGGTCCAGGCGTCGCGCTTGATCGCCGCCCTGACCGATTGCGTCCACTGGCAGAAGTGCAGCCGCGCGATGCCGTTGCGCTTGCCCGGCATCATCTTCGCCTGTTTTACCACCTCGCGCAGGTAGTCTTCCTCGATCGTCTCGCCCAGAAGCGGGTTCACCTTTGGCCAGCAGCTCGGGTCATTCTCCCAATCATCGCCCTCGTCCAGCGAGCAGATGAAGGCAAAGGTGCTGTCATCCTCCTGCACGCCGGTCACCACGTTTACGCCGTGCTGATGCTCTTCCCAGCAAATCGACTTCTTGTCGGTACCGGAGTTCGTCGCCATGCACAAAAGCGGCTGCTTGCGGAACTTGAAGCCCCGTTCCAGCATGTCGATCACGTCCCGGTTCGGATGTTCATGCACCTCGTCCGTCAGCGCACAATGTGGCCGCGGGCCAGACTGCGCTTTTTCGGCCGACAGCGGTTTAAACTTCCGCTTGTCCCCGCCTCGCCCGACATAGGTCATCTGCCAGACCGGGTTTTCGCCTTGCTGTGACACCCGGCGCTTCAGGACCGGCGACTGATCGACCATCGCCACCGCGTCCTGAAACAGGATGCCCGCCTGATCCTTCTTGGCCGCTGCCGCATAGACCTCCGCCCGCGGTTCCCCATCCGCCACCAGCATGTAAAGGCCGATGCCGCCGAGCATGGGCGATTTTCCGTTGCCCTTGCCCTCTTCGTCATAGAAGCGCTTGAACCTGCGCAGCCAGGCACGGTGCGTGTCGCTGTACTTTTTCCACCCGAACAGCGAGCCGATGCGAAACGCTTGGCTCGGGTGCAGGTGAAACGGCTTGCCCTCGAACTGCCCGCCGTTCAGCCGCAGCACCTCGGGAAAAAAGTTGATCGCCCGCTTCGCGGCCGCCAGATCCCATTTCAGGCCGCGCTTCGGTCCCTCGACCAGATCGCGCAGATGCCGCGCCGCGGCCGCCCGGACATATGGCCCCGCCACGATCTCCCCAGCCACCACGTCCTGCGCCCAGGCTGTCACCGGATCATCCTCGTAGGAGACCGGCTCAACCGCGTCGGTCACGTCAGATAGCTCTCCGGCCCGTTCGGGTCTGGGAAGTTGAACCCCATCTGCCCACCGCCGGACAGCCCCCGCTCCGCCGCAGGCGTCATGCCGAAGTCATTGGCCAGCGCCCGGATCTGCCGGAAGGTCTCGTTGAGTTGGGCAACCTCCGGGCGCGCCTTCAGCTGCTTGCCGTTGCGGGTCTCGCTCTCGTAGGTCTCCCCGGTTTCTTCTAGCTCCAGGGTCAACCGCTCATGCCGAACCACCGCGGCGCAGAGCTGGCGGAACATGAACACGTTGTGCGGCTTCAACCGATCGACGGTTGGGTGGCACAGCGGCAGCGCCAGGCGATCGAAGGTCCAGCGCAGCTCACCCGTCAGCCCTTCTGGCCGCAGTTCCTCCAATCGGAGCCGGGCGCGCTCATCAAGGTTGTGCAGCTGCCCCCCGTCTTCGGTTAGCGGCACAACCTTTTCTTCTGTTGGTTTCCGCCCCCGCATGACCCTACCTAACTCCTTCTCTAGTGTGGCTTTTTCTATCCAATTTCCACTTTGCGCACAGAAAGGTTCCCCCTCCGGTTTCCACCCGAAGCGGATTTTCTTGCGCCCCTCCCCCTCCCGTTCGGAAAGGGTCGGCAACCCTACTTATTGGCCGGATGCATCGGATCCAGTGGCCAGCCGTCCTCGCCACGCTCTTCCGAATAACCCCGCGTCTCCAGCCGCTGCTTGTTCTGATCGTGGTCATCCGGGCAGAGCGTCTGCAGATTATCCGGATCCAGAAACAGCGCCTTGTCCCCGCGATGCGGCACCAGGTGATCCACCACCAGGAAGTGACGCCGCGGATTGGGCTGTTCCACACCCGCCGAGGTCAGCGTGCCGTCATTCACGATACCGCGGCGCAGACATGCCCGGCACAGCGGCTCCTTCTCAAGGTGCTGAGGCCGCAAACGCCGCCGCCAAGCCGAGAGGTTGTAGAGGTGGTGGTATTCACTACGGGCCGTCATCCGCGAACCCCCAAAGCAAAAGCGCCCGACAGTTTCCTGCGGGCGCAATTTGTGATGATGCATATTTAGTGGCACGCAGATGAGTTAGACGTCAAGCCCGATCTCAATCCATGCCACCGATTTAGAGAAGCGGTCTTCCCCAGGGCGCTTGGCAATACCTAGAAAATAAAGCTGTCAGCGGTTTGGAGTTCATCAACATTCACGTCTTCGACCAAGATCTCGACGTTCCGGAATGCAACCAAGACATCAGAGCCAATCTGTGAGATCTCCAAATCTTCAATTCCGCTTGCGCCCCGACCGATTTTCAAACGGTCGACACCTATCTGGAAATCCGAAACAGTGTCTGCCCCGTCTCCTTTGTTAAAAACAAACGTGTCGGCGCCGCGCCCACCAAACAACAGGTCATTACCCTTTTGACCTGCAATCTTGTCGCCTCCGGCACCGCCTTTCAACGTGTCGCTTCCCTTGCCGCCGAGGAGTACGTCTCTTCCTTTGCCACCGTCTAACGTGTCAGCACCGGCCCAACCTTTCAGCACATTCCGAGCATCATTCCCAACGATTACATTGTCCAACTCGTTGCCGCTGCCGTTGATCCGCATGGATCCAGAAAGCTGTAGGTTTTCAAGGTTGTTGCCGAGCGTCCAAGAGATCGTGCTGATGACTTTGTCTGATGGATTAGGATCATTATCCCAGTAGGGTGCATAGTTCTCCCTCACCACATCGCCCACATTATCGACGAAATAAGTATCTTGGCCATCACCCCCTACCATCGTGTCCCGACCGGCCCCGCCATCTAGCGAATTGCCGCCAGATCCTCCCTCCAGATAGTCATGGCCTCTTCCACCAGAAAGAGAGTTGAAATCGTCAGAAATCCAGGTTTCCAGTTCATCGTTACCGTTGCCGCCAACGAGCGTGTTTGACGAGGCGCCACCAGAAAGAGTATCGTTGCCCGATCCTCCATAAATTACATTCGGGTTCAAGAACGCGCCTTCCAGCTCATCGTTGCCACCCAACCCTTTCATATAGAACGTTTTAGAATATGGGTACTCGCTGTTCATCGAGACACGATTGTCTTTATTTGTCCCGACATAGTCAAAAATTGGCATGGTAGGCCCACTCCATCTGAAAAATTAATGCTTTAGAGAACGCGCCGGAGAGAAAATTCACTCTGGCGTTGCAAAGTTAGGGTTTTGGTTGAGGCGCCGCAACCGAATAGTGTGGAGTAGATCTGATCCTACCCACGAAACAATCGGGTACCGGTATCTGCCCAAGAATACCCCTCTACACTTTGCTACAATCGCGATAACTGCATCCTGTCCAGCACATCCGCCAAAACCCTCTGAACAGTTGATACGTTTGCACCACAGACGGACCAGCCATGACTTCGAAGCACATCAGTGGCTGTTTTATCCTCTAGGCAAATCATATCCACTAGCCGTCGCGTCATGATTGTCGTGCGCGTCCCTCGCTTAGATGGGCGTACCCGTCGAATTAACATAGCCGCCCCGTCTCCAATCTGACGACGCAAGCGGCCAATCTCTTCCCGGTCGCGCAGAACCGCATCCATGAATGCGCCGCCCTGCCCGCTGCCTCCCGACCGCACCGCTTCAATCGAAGAGCATTGCAGACCTGCGCAAGCATGTCGCTCAACCAGATCGCGGTAGTGACGGCCCATGGCCACCTGCCCCGGTGTGAATGGCGCTGGCCGCTTGCGACGGGCGGCGCTGGCCGCCATCA
>CAXQAV010000171.1:0-3254 GCA_964221795.1 Luminiphilus sp.
CGGAACTGTTCGGTGCTGCGGTGCGCCATGGTGGCGTGGCAGTAGTCGAGCAGCGCGTTCCAGCTTGAAACAACGTGTCTCTGCATGACCTTGGATCGGGACAGGCGGTGTGCGGCTGCTTCGACAATCTTGATTTCAAGGACAACAGCATCGCCGACCCCTTCGACCCTTTGCAGGGCGTCGCGGCTCGCAGAGAGGACTGCGTTGAAGTCTCCAAAGTGATCGATCAGGCGACGGGCGAGCGGTTTGACGTCCTGCCGGAGGATCGCGCGGAACAACACGAGTTCCAGCAGTTCGTATTCGGGGACAGCCTGTGGACCGCCGTCAAGAAATCGCGCGCGCAGCCGTTTCCGATGATCCTTGATATAGGACGGCAAGCGCCCCGCACCGAGCGGGGCGGGATCCACAACCTCGTCCAGATCATCAAAGAGAGAGGGCGCTTCGGCAAACTGTCGCATGGGCGCAGTTGGCCGAAGGCTTGGTTATTATCGGGTTAAGACTAACCCTTCATCGAGTCCCAGAAATTCTTGACCGAGTTGAAAAAGCTCGACCCTTGCGGGTTGTTCTCTTCGCTCAACTGGTCGAATTCCTTAAGGATTTCCCGCTGCCGCGCCGTCAGTTTCACAGGTGTTTCGACGGCGAGTTCGATGAACATATCGCCGACACTGCCACCACGCAGGGCGGGCATACCTTTTCCGCGCAGACGCATCTGGCGTCCGGACTGCGAGCCTTCGGGAACCTTCACGCGGCCGCGGCCGCCATCGATTGTGGGCACTTCGATCTCTCCGCCCAGTGCAGCGGTCGCAATCGAGACAGGCACGCGGCAGTAGAGGTTTGTGTTGTCCCGCTCGAAGAGCGCGTGGTCGTTGACCTCGATAAAGATATAAAGGTCACCGGTCGGCCCGCCGCGCATACCCGCTTCGCCTTCACCAGCCAAACGGATGCGCGTGCCGGTTTCAACACCCGCAGGGATGTTGACCGAGAGCGACTTTTCCTTCTGGACGCGGCCCTGACCGTGGCAGGTCTGGCAAGGGTTCTTGATTGTCTGGCCCATGCCCGAGCACGTCGGACACGTGCGTTCGACGGTAAAGAAACCCTGCTGCGCGCGCACCTTGCCCATGCCCGAGCAAGTCGGGCAGGTCTGCGGCTCTGATCCGCCTTCGGCGCCGGTGCCTTTGCACGAACCGCAGGAGACTGCCGTTGGCACGTTGATCGTCTTTTGCAGGCCCGTGAACGCGTCTTCGAGGTTGATCCGCAGATTGTAGCGCAGGTCATTGCCGCGCTGCGCAGCAGATCGGCGTGCACCACCACGGCCACCCATGAAGTCGCCAAAAAGGTCATCAAAAACGTCCGAGAATGCGCTGGCAAAGTCAGCCTGACCGCGTGGTCCGTGGCCACCGCCACCGCCCATGCCGTTTTCGAAAGCCGCGTGACCATAGCGGTCGTAAGCGGCCTTCTTGTCGGCGTCTTTCAACACCTCATAGGCTTCGTTGGCTTCCTTGAACTGGGCCTCCGCATCAGGGTTGTCCTTGTTGCGGTCAGGGTGCAGTTCCTTGGCCTTCTGACGGTAGGCTTTCTTGATCTCAGCCGCATCGGCGCCGCGGGCGATGCCAAGCACTTCGTAGTAATCACGTTTCGCCATGTTCATTTCCCCCTTGGGAATGACAATGACCGGCCCATATCATAGGCCGGCCATCTTCAAAGACACGCGGCCTTAGTTGTCACGCTTGTCGTCGCCAAGATCTTCGAAGTCGGCGTCGAGGATGTCGTCATCGGCAGCAGAGGCCTGTGGTTCTGCGTTGCCTTCGTCCTCGTGCTGCGACTTGTAGATCGCCTCGCCCAGCTTCATGGCCGCTTCGGTCACGTTCTGGATGCCGGACTTGATCTTATCAGGGTTGTCGCCTTCGAGATCGTCCTTGAGTGCGGCAATCGCCAGCTCGATCGCTTCGATCGTGGTCGGATCGACCTTGTCGCCGTGCTCTTCCATCGATTTCTCGGTCGAGTGGATGAGGCTTTCGGCCTGGTTCTTGGCATCGACCAGCTCGCGACGGGCCTTGTCAGCCTCGGCGTTGGCTTCGGCGTCCTTGATCATCGCTTCGATGTCTTCGTCCGACAGGCCACCAGATGCCTGGATCGTGATCTTCTGCTCCTTGCCGGTGCCTTTGTCTTTGGCGCCGACTTCAACGATGCCGTTGGCGTCGATGTCGAAGGTCACTTCGATCTGCGGCATGCCGCGTGGCGCTGGCGGGATGTTTTCAAGGTTGAACTGGCCCAGCAGCTTGTTGTCGGCTGCCATTTCACGTTCGCCCTGGAAGACGCGCAGCGTCACGGCGTTCTGGTTGTCTTCGGCGGTCGAGAAGACCTGCGACTTTTTCGTCGGGATCGTCGTGTTGCGGTCGATCAGACGGGTGAAAACACCACCCAGCGTTTCGATACCCAAGCTCAGGGGTGTGACGTCGAGCAAAACAACGTCTTTCACGTCACCTTGCAGAACACCGGCCTGAATGGCGGCACCCATGGCAACAACCTCGTCAGGGTTTACGCCCTGATGCGGGTCCTTGCCAAAGAACTTGGAGACCTCTTCGCGGACCTTTGGCATGCGGGTCATACCACCGACGAGAACAACCTCGTCGATATCGCTGACCGACAGGCCAGCGTCCTTGATCGCGTCCTTGCATGGCTTGATCGAGTTCTTGATCAGGTCGGCAACCAGGCTTTCCAGCTTGGCACGGGTCAGTTTCATGACCATGTGCAGCGGCTGGCCGTTGGCACCCATCGAGATGAACGGCTGGTTGATTTCTGTGCTCGAAGACGACGACAGCTCGATTTTGGCCTTTTCGGCAGCTTCCTTCAGACGCTGCAGGGCCATCTTATCTTTCGTCAGATCGACCGAGTGTTCCTTTTTGAACTCGTCAGCGAGGTAGTTGACGATGCGCATGTCAAAGTCTTCACCACCGAGGAAGGTGTCGCCGTTGGTGGACTTCACTTCGAACAGGCCGTCGTCGATCTCGAGGATCGTGACGTCGAATGTACCACCGCCAAGGTCATAAACGGCGATGGTCTTGCTGTCTTTCTTGTCCAGACCATAGGCCAGCGCGGCGGCTTTCGGCTCGTTGATGATCCGCAGCACGTCCAGACCGGCGATCTTGCCGGCGTCTTTGGTGGCCTGACGCTGGGCGTCGTTGAAGTAGGCAGGCACGGTGATGACGGCCTGTGTCACTTCTTCGCCGAGGTAGGTTTCGGCGGTTTCTTTC
>CAXQAV010000172.1:0-4184 GCA_964221795.1 Luminiphilus sp.
TAATGAGACCGTGCCAGAGGCCGCAAGTGCCACATCAGCCCGCCCGAACCACGCCGCCTTGTCCGGAGATCCCGGCGGCAGCACCGTGGCGGGTACCTTCCAATGCGCCACTTTCTCTTGCACCAAGTGATGCACATTGGCGGTCGTCGGAATGACAAAACGGGCATCTGGCAACGACTGCGCGATCTTTGCCACTGCCTCGCCGAAACGGTCGGACAGACGCTTGACCTCACCCCTGCGGCTGCCGGGCAGCACCAGAACGACCGTGCCTTCACCCAAAGCCGCGGCTTCGCTCTCGGACGCGACTGGTTCGGCCACAACCGGATGACCGACAAAATCACAGGCCATGCCCGCTGCTTGCATCAAAGGCGGCTCGAACGGGAAAAGCGCCAGCACGTGATCAATATGGTGCGCCATCTTCTCGGCCCGCTTGGGTCGCCACGCCCAGACGGTCGGGGCGACATAATGCACGGTGCGGATATTGGTCGCTGCCTTGACCAGACGCGCAACACGCAGGCAGAAATCGGGGCTGTCGATGGTGATCAGCACATCCGGCTGGGTGGCGATGATCGCTTCGACCATTTCGCGGATACGTGCCTTAAGAGCACGGTATTTCGGCAGGATCTCCGCCAGCCCCATCACAGACAATTCGTCCATCGTAAAACGGCTCGCCAAGCCCTGTGCCTGCATCAGCGGCCCGCCGACCCCGTCGAAGGTCACGTCAGGACGGAGCGCCTTGAGCCCCTCCATCAATGCCCCGCCCAGCTTGTCGCCCGAGGCCTCGCCCGCGATCACAAAGACCCTCATACGCCCCCCTTGGGCCTGACCCAGAGAAAGAGACCGGCCGCATTCAGGGTTCGCACAACCTCGTCACGCTGTAGAACCATTACGCCGCCCGCCTCGATCACGATGCCCGCAAGGTCGGCAGCCGCTGCCAGTTTCGCAGTCGCGGGCCCGATGACTGGCAGGTCCGCACGACGGTCCTGGTTCGGCTTTGGCGCTTTGAACAGGATCGCACCACGCGCGTCCATAGGCGTGCCTTGCGGGCCGCTGAGCCATTCCGCGGCATCTCCCAACAGGTCACCGACGCTGTCAACAACGCCCCAGACCGGATCGTCGCTCGGGGCAAAGTGTGCCAGCATCGCATCGGTCCCGTCCTGCCCCTCGCGCGCCAGAAGCTGACCACGCCGGACCAGACAGGCCTGCCCCACATCCCGCACGCCCATTGCGGCCACCGTCTGCTCGGCCAGCACCGCATCGGAGGCAGTATGCGGCTCCACCGCGTATTGTGTGAGCCCGCCGGCTTCGGGCAATAGGTCCGGCGCGAGTTCATGGGCCGCACGGACAAAGAGGCCGTTTTCCTCGAAAAGCCCGATGATCGTCCGCAGCGCCCTATCGTCGCCCTGTGTGATCGCCGACTGGATACGTGGCACCAAGGGAAGCGTAGCAGCATCAATTTCGGCGGGATCGACCGGAGGGCGTTTGACAGCCCCCGCCATGCAGACTTCGGTCACGCCCCGCGCGGCCAGTTCCTCAAGAAAACTGCCAAGATGCTCGATCCGGAAGGTGATGTCAGGCGTGAGGGAGGGACGGAATCCCCTCATTGCACAGATCAAAGGACGTACAGGCAACCGCGCGACTAGAGCCGGCGGCAAATCCCCTGTCCCTGCAATCAGTGCCAGCATCAGCCGGGCGTCAGAAAGTTGCGGTCGGTGTCGCCGAGGATGAAAGCCACCATTTCCTGCACAAAGGCACTGTCGCTTTCCTCGCCCAAGCGGCGGGCACGGTCATGGAAAGTGCCTTCGCCGTCCTTGAGCATCTGGAAGGCCGCACGCAGTGCCGTGATATCCGCACGATCCACGCCCTTGCGTTTGAGACCGACAAGGTTCAACCCATCCAGCGCGCCACGCGGCCCCTGCACCAGCCCGTGCGGCACCACATCCTTGGTCACCATGGTCACAGCTCCGATAATCGCGCCGCGCCCGATCCGCACCCATTGATGCACGCCCGAAAGGCCGCCAATGATTACATCGTCTTCGATGATGCAGTGCCCTGCCACAGCTGAGGAATTCACTACGATGACACGGTCACCGACCTGCGCGTCGTGCGCGATGTGACATCCGGCCATGAACAATCCGTCATTTCCAACGCGGGTCACGCCACCGCCGCCGGAGGTCCCGATGTTCATCGTCACATGCTCGCGGATACGGTTGCGGGCACCGATGCGCAATGAGGCCGCCTCGCCGTCATATTTCAGGTCCTGCGGAATCTCGCCCAAGACTGCGAAGGGAAAGACCGTGGTGTCGTCACCGATATGCGTATCCCCCTGTACTACCACATGGCTCTTGAGTGTGACGCGAGCGCCAAGAACCACATCCGGCCCAATCACGCAGAACGGGCCGATCTCGCAGACCTCGCCGATGATGGCACTGTCTGCGATGACCGCTGAGGGGTTTATCCCGCTCATTCGGCCTGCATATCCATCATCGCAGTGAACTCGGCCTCAGCGGCCAATTCCCCGTCGACCATCGCCACACCCTTGAACTTCCAGACCTTGCCACCCGGTTTGCCGCGCGTGGTTTCGACATGCATCTCCAGGACATCACCGGGCACGACCTTGCGGCGGAATTTGCAGCCGTCGATCGCCATGAAATACACCAGCAGGTTGCCATCGGTCAGACCAAGCGATGCACCGACCATGACGGCCGTTGTCTGGGCCATCGCCTCCACAATCGTGACACCCGGCATAATCGGGTTGCCCGGGAAGTGGCCCTGAAAATGCGGTTCGTTCATCGTGACGTTCTTGATGCCAACCGCCGATTTGATCCCGTCAATGCTGTGGACCTTGTCCACTAGAAGGAAGGGGTAACGGTGCGGCAGGATCTTCTGGATGAGATGGATGTCGGCGGTTGTGACGGCGTCGGTCATATCTGTCCCTATTCTTCTTGGTAAGCCCGCGTTTTGTTATGAGTATCAAGGCCCGCTCACAGCGGCAAGAAGCGCCTATTCCGTGCCGTCGCCCAATTCGGCATTCACGCGGGCAATGGCTTCGTCAGTAATATTGGCCGCACGGATCGACAGCACGACGTTCCGCTGCTCCATTACGAGCACGGCCCCTCGTTCAAGCATGATGTTGGCAAGGATATTCTGGATGCGCCCCTCAAAGGTCGCACGCGCCTCTGCATTGATCCGTTGGAACTCGAGGTTCTTGGCGTCGCGGACACGCCGGACCTCTTGCACCTTCTGGTCAAAAGCTTCGGATTCAGCGCGGAATGCTTCGGGGGTCATTTCAGGACGGCGCAGGGTCAGGCTGCGCTCCTCCTGTGTCAGGGTTTCGACAATCCGGTCGTTCTCTGCCTGAATCTCGGCCGCCTGCGCCTCCAGATCGGACGCGACGCGGCGCCCGTAGTCGCTTTCCAGATAGAGCCGGTCACTGTCGATCAGCAGGACCTGTGGACGGAACTCTTGCGCGAATGCCGGCAAAGCCAGCACAAGCCAGAAGAGTGCCGCCCAAAGGAAACGCATTAGAAGCTCGTCGAGATCGTGATCTCGAAGTTGCGTGTGTTGTCTTCCGGCTGGACATCGAGCGGTTCAGTGAAGTTGAACCGCAGCGGCCCGATCGGCGTTGTCCAGAAGAGCGACAGCCCCGCAATCGCACGACCTGTGAAGTCGTTATACAAGATACCGGGCACATCCTGCGTGTTTCCAACGTCCCATACCGAACCATAGTCGATAAAAGCACCGCCTGTGAGATTGTACTCGCTCGGCAGCCCGAGGGGGAACTCTGTTTCAAGACGCAAGACGGCAAATGCATTGCCGCCCAATGCGTCATCGGTACCTGGATCCCGCGGCCCGATACCGCCTGGCTCAAACCCGCGCATCAAGCGGCTGCCCAGGAAGAAACGGTCGGTCACGCGGCTGCTGCCCTCGCTATAACTGAGCAAACCGCCCTCAAGTGTCGCACGCAGCGTGACCTCTTCATTCAGGATTGCGGTTTCCGCACCGGCCAGCGCTGTGGTCTTGATGAATTGTGTATCACCAAATCCAAACTCCTGCCCGAAGCGCAGCACACTACCTGAGGTCGGGTCCAGACCAGTGCGGCGGGAGTCGTAGCTGAGCGTGTAACCCAGTGCATTCGTCCAGACGCCGCCTTGTGCGGCCTCTTGCACGATGACGTCACTGGC
>CAXQAV010000173.1:0-2167 GCA_964221795.1 Luminiphilus sp.
CTGGGGAGGGAATCAATGACTGTCGTACCGGTCACAAGCGCCGATATGGACGCCGCAGAAGTCTCTTGGTTTTCAGCGCTTTGCTCTGATGATTACCAGTTCCTCGGGGTGCCTGACGGCGACCTGCGGTCCTCGTGGGAGCATTGCCGCGACATCGCACTGACCGCCGAGAAGCAGGGTTTCCGCAACATCCTTGCTCCATCTTCCTATCAGGTCGGACAGGATACATTGTCCTTTGTCGCTGGCATGGCGCCGCTGACAGAGCGCATCAATTTTCTGGCCGCGATCCGCTGCGGCGAGGTGCAGCCGATCATGCTGGCCCGCACTATTGCGACGCTCGATCACATGCTGAAAGGCCGCCTGACGCTCAACGTCATCAGTTCGGATTTCCCCGGAGAAGTCGCGCCCAGCGCCTACCGCTACAAGCGCAGCCACGAGGTGGTCGAGATCCTGCGCAAGTGCTGGACGCAGGACGAAGTCAGCTATGACGGCGAGATCTACCAGATCTCCAACCTGACCACGGATCCTGCGAAACCCTACCAGCAAAACGGCGGCCCCCTGCTCTATTTCGGGGGTTACTCGCCCGACGCGCTCGAACTCTGCGGCGCGCAGTGTGACGTGTATCTCATGTGGCCCGAAACCAAGGACATGCTGGAACAGCGCATGAAGGACGTGAACGAGCGCGCCGCCGCCCACGGGCGTACGCTGGATTACGGCCTGCGCGTCCATATGATTGTCCGCGATACCGAAGCCGAGGCCAAGGAATACGCAAACTACATCGCGTCCAAACTGGATGATGAATACGGCAAGCTGATCCGCGACCGTGCCCATGACAGCATCAGCCTTGGCGTCTCACATCAGGCCCGTGCACGCGAGCTGGCCGACAAATACGGTTATACCGAACCTGGCCTCTGGACCGGCGTGGGCCGTGCGCGTTCGGGCTGTGGCGCCGCACTTGTCGGATCGACAGACCAGATCCTAAGCAAGATCGAGGACTACAAGAAGATGGGCATCCGCGCCTTTATCTTCTCGGGCTACCCGCACATCGACGAAGCCGAGCATTTCGGCAAGCGCGTCATGCCCGAACTGAAGACCTGCTCGCTGCCGCACGCATACGGCCGCGTGCCGTCAGAGACACCCGCAACACCACTTGGAAACGGAGTCCGCCGCTAATGGATCGCGTCAAGATCACCGACGACCTCTCTTTCAGCCGCATCGTCTATGGCATGTGGCGTCTGGGCGATGACAGCGACACCTCGCCCGCACATGTGCAGGCCAAGATCGAAGCCAGTCTCGCGCAGGGCATCACCACGATGGATCAGGCCGACATCTACGGCGGCTATGAGGCGGAAGAGGTCTTGGGCAATGCGCTGCGCGCGGCCCCTGCCCTGAAGGACCAGATCGAGATCGTCACGAAATGCGATATCGTGGCCCCCGCAGGCCGTTATGCCGACGCCCGCGTTAAATATTATGATACCAGCCGCGCCCATATCCTCGCGTACGTCGATCACTCGTTGCGACTGATGGGTGTGGACCGGATTGATACGCTGCTCGTCCACCGCCCCGACCCGATGATGGACCACCACGAGACCGGCGCGGCACTGGATGAAGTTGTCGCTTCGGGCAAGGTGCGCACCGTCGGCGTGTCCAACTTCAAACTGCACGACTGGACGCTGCTGCAGTCGGCGATGAAAACGAAACTCGTCACCAACCAGATCGAACTCTCGCTCTCGGCGCATCAGGGTTTCACCAACGGCGACGTGGCCTACCTGCAAGAGCGCAATGTTCCGATTATGGCATGGTCGCCCCTCGGCGGGGGCAGCCTGATGACCGGCTCCGGCGCCGTGCAGGATGCCATGGCAGCCGTGGCAAAGGCCCATAGCGTCGACAATGCCGCCGTTGCAGTGGCCTGGCTGCTGGCCCATCCGGCGAACATCATTCCGGTGATGGGTACGAATAACCTTGACCGGATCAAGACACTCTCCGACGCTACGAAAGTGAAGATGGACCGGCAAACCTGGTTCGAACTCTATACAGCCGCTCTCGGCCATGAGGTTCCATAATGGACGCAGGCACAATCGCCACTTTCGACCCCAGCACTGACAGCGACAGCTTTCGCAGATCGGAAGAGCGTCGTGTAGGGAAAGAGTGTGCCTGCATGTGTAGA
>CAXQAV010000174.1:0-2069 GCA_964221795.1 Luminiphilus sp.
CGCCCTTGCACGCGTTGCACCTGGAACTTGGTGCGAAGATGGTGCCATTTGCAGGCTACGAAATGCCCGTGCAGTACCCTCTTGGCATCATGAAAGAACATCTGCACACGCGCAGTCAGGCCGGCCTGTTCGACGTCAGCCACATGGGTCAGGTAATCCTGCGTGGCGAAAACGTCGGTGAAAAGCTGGAGGCGATCTGCCCGCAGGCCTACGCAACCCTGAAAGAGGGCAAGGCCCGTTATGGCTTCTTCACCAACGAAGAAGGCGGCATCATGGACGACCTTATCGTCTCCAATGCCGGTGATCATTTCTTTGTCGTGGTCAACGCTGCTCTGCGTCACCAGGACATCCCGCACATGAAGGCCAACCTCGAAGGCGTCGAAGTCACCGAGATCTTTGACCGCGCTCTGGTTGCCGTTCAGGGCCCCGCTGCGGAAAACGTTGTGGGCGATCTGTGCCCCGCCGCGCGCGAACTGAAGTTCATGGAAACCGTCCTGGCTGACATCGATGGCGTGGAATGCCGTATCTCCCGTCTCGGCTACACCGGTGAAGACGGCTACGAGATTTCCATTCCCGATGCTGACGCCGTTCGCATCACCAAGCTGTTCCTGGCTCATGATGACTGCGAACCTGCCGGTCTTGGCGCGCGTGACAGCCTGCGTTTGGAAGCGGGCCTGTGCCTCTACGGCAATGACATCGACCAGTCGACATCCCCCATCGAGGCGTCTCTGGCTTGGGCAATTCAGAAGCGTCGCAAGGAAGAAGGCGGCTTTCCTGGTGTCGCGCGCATCCAGAAAGAACTTGCCGAGGGTGCAGCGAAAAAACTCGTCGGCATCAAACCGTCTGGCCGTGCACCCGCGCGTCAGCACGTCGAAATCCAGTGCGCCGAAGGCAACACCATCGGCGAGATCACCTCTGGCTGCTTTGGCCCCACCGTCGGTGGCCCGGTTGCAATGGGCTACGTTTCTGCCGGTCACGGCGAACCCGGCGAACAGGTCAAGCTGATCATTCGTGGCAAGGCACATGACGCGGAAATCGTCGCCCTGCCCTTCGTCACCCAGAACTACAAACGCTAAGCTCCAGGAGAAGCTGCAATGACCACTTATTACTCCGAAGATCACGAATGGATCACTGTTGAGGGCGACACCGCCACACTCGGCATCACCAAGCACGCGGCTGACCAGCTGGGCGAAGTTGTTTTCATCGAACAGCAGGACAGCGGTGAAGAATTCGAAAAAGGCGGCGAGATCGGCGTCATCGAATCCGTAAAAGCGGCTTCCGAAATCTACGCTCCGCTCGATGGTGAAATCACCGAAGTGAACGAAGATCTGGCCGACAACCCCAGCGCGCTGAACGAAGACCCCGAAGGCGCAGCCTGGATCTACAAGATCAAGCTGTCCGACAGCTCCCAGCTGGAAGATCTGATGGATCTGGACGGCTACAAAGCCCTGATCGGCTAACCAAGACCCTTCCCCCCGCCGGTATGGTCCGGCGGGGAAACTCTGAACTAGGACATCACCAATGGCCTTCAAACTGACTGATTACGAAGCCTACGACTTCGCAAATCGCCGCCACATCGGCCCGTCTCCGCGCGAAATGGCGGACATGTTGCAGACCATCGGCTTCAACACGCTCGACGAGCTGATCGACGCCACCGTACCGCCTGCCATCCGCCAGAAAGAGGCCCTCGACTGGGGCCCGGCGATGACCGAGCGCGACGCCCTCTTCCACATGAAGGAAGTGGCTTCCAAGAACAAAGTGCTGACCTCGCTGATCGGTCAGGGCTACTATGGCACCACCACCCCGGCGCCTATCCTGCGCAACATTCTGGAAAACCCGGCATGGTACACGGCCTACACGCCCTACCAGCCCGAGATTTCCCAGGGCCGCCTTGAAGCGCTGTTGAACTTCCAGACCATGGTCAGCGACCTGACCGGTCTCGACATTGCCAACGCATCCCTGCTGGACGAGGCAACCGCCGCAGCAGAAGCAATGGCGATGGCGCATCGCGGCGCACGTTCCAAGGCGAACAACGCAGCTTTCTTTGTCGACAAGAACTGCCACCCGCA
>CAXQAV010000175.1:0-16693 GCA_964221795.1 Luminiphilus sp.
GCGCAAATTTCCGCGCGAATGATGAGGTTTCACTATGGCTGGCCACTCCAAATGGGCAAACATCCAGCACCGTAAGGGACGGCAGGACAAACTGCGCTCAAAGCTGTTCTCCAAGCTGTCGAAAGAGATCACAGTTGCCGCAAAAATGGGCGACCCCGATCCCGACAAGAACCCGCGCCTGCGTCTGGCAGTCAAGGAAGCCAAGTCGAACTCCATGCCCAAGGACGTGATCGATCGTGCGATCAAGAAATCCCAAGGTGGCGATGCGGATAGCTATGAGGAAATCCGCTATGAGGGCTATGGCCCCGGTGGTGTGGCCGTGATCGTCGAGGCGATGACCGACAACCGCAACCGGACAGCCTCGACCGTGCGCTCGACCTTCTCGAAGAATGGCGGAAACCTTGGCGAAACCGGTTCGGTAGGCTTCATGTTCGACCGCAAGGGCGAGGTGGTCTACCCCGCATCCGTGGGTGACGCGGACACAGTGATGATGGCCGCTATCGAAGCCGGTGCCGAGGACGTGCAGTCCGATGAAGAGTCGCACGTCATCATCTGCGCCGATACCGACCTCAACGAGGTTGCGACTGCGCTGGAAGAGGCTCTGGGCGAGTCTGAATCGACCAAGTTGATCTGGAAGCCCAACATGACCACGGAAGTGGATGCAGAGGGCCTGACCAAGCTGATGAAACTGCTCGACACCCTGGAAGATGATGATGACGTGCAGCGCGTGACCGCCAACTTCGAAGCCTCTGACGAGGTCATGGCAGCCTTCGCGGAAAGCTAGATGGTTTGGGGGCGCTGCCCCCGGCCTGCAGCCTCCCCCGAGGCACTTTCAAACATGAGAAGCGGGATCAGGGTGTGATGATGCCCTGTTCCGTGACGATCAGGTCGAGCGGCTGGTCGGTCGGTTCAAGTGGCAGTTCGGGGTCTTCCTGTGCCGCATAGGCAAAGCCGATGGCCATCGTGGACTGACTGGCGCGGAGTTGTTCCAGCGTCCGGTCATAAAAGCCCCCACCATAGCCCAGCCGCCCGCCCGCGCGGGTAAAGGCGACCAGCGGCACGATCACGATCTGCGGGATCATCCAGTCACCGCGTTCGGGGATTTTTGCACCGAATTCACCGTCGATCAGGGCGCAATCCGGTTCCCAGATACGGAACCTCAGCGGTGTAGCCGCCCCCATGATCACTGGCACGCCGACGGGCCCGTGGGCGGCGGCCTCCTCCATCGCAGGCAGCGGATCAATCTCGGTCCGCATCGGCATGTAACCCGCGAGCGGCACGCCGCGATATCCGGCGAGGACTTCGCTGAGGTAGCCAGCGGTGGCCCTGTGCGGTGTATGGGCCGCCTTGCGCCGCGCAAAGGCGGCCTGTCTTGCGGCGGATTTGTCGATCACAGCAGCCATACGGCGGCGAGCCCAAGGAAGGCAAAGAAGCCGACCACATCCGTCACTGTCGTCACGAAAGCGCCAGAGGCCAATGCGGGGTCAATGCCGAGCTTTTCAAGGATGACAGGGATGGCTGTACCAGCCAGACCCGCGACCACCAAGTTGATCACCATCGCCACCGCAATCACCACGCCCAGCATCGGCGAACCGAACCAGACTATACCGACAGCAGCCATGACGACCGCAAAGATCGCGCCGTTGATCAGGCCGACCAGAACCTCGCGCCGGATCACGCGCCAGACGTTGGCGGTGGTCAGATCGCGCGTCGCCAGCGCACGCACAGCGACGGTCAGGGACTGGGTTCCTGCGTTGCCACCCATCGAGGCGACAATCGGCATTAGCACAGCGAGGGCCACAAGCCCTGCGATGGTTTCCTCGAAAAGCGCGATGACCAGCGATGCGAGGATCGCGGTCACAAGGTTGACCGCCAGCCATGGAAAGCGCTGTTTGGTCGTGTCGATCACGCGGTCCGACAGGCTGCCTTCACCGACACCTGCGAGGCGCAGCAGGTCTTCTTCGTGTTCTTCATCAAGGAACATCATGGCGTCATCGATGGTAATGACACCGACCACGCGGTCGTCGTCATCGACCACTGGTGCCGTGATCATGTGATAGTGGTTGATGGCCTGCGCCACCTCTTCCACGTCCTGTTCCACATGGAATGTGCGGAAACTGTCCTCGCAGAGGTCCTTGAGCAATGTGCTGCGCGGATGGCTGAGGATCCGGCCCAGCGTCACATAACCCACCGCCTTGAGGCGCGGGTCCACCAGAATGATATGGTAGAACTGGTCGGGCAGCACCACGTCGGAGCGCAGGTAGTCGATCGCCTCGCCCACGGTCCAGTGTTCCGGCGCGCGCACCAGTTCGGACTGCATGTGGCGACCCGCCGATTCCTCGGGGTAGGTCAGCGCCTGTTCGACAACGATCCGGTCGGTGGCATCAAGCGCGTCAAGAACGGCAACCTGCTGTTCCTCGTCAAGATATTCCACCAGATCGACAACGTCGTCGCTGTCCAGATCGCGCACCGCTTCGGCAAGTTCGGTGGGCGCGAGCTGCTCGATCACCTCTTCGCGCAAGGATTCGTCGAGTTCCGACAGCACCTCACCGTCAAGCCCGCCCGGCCATGCAGTCAACAGGGCGCGGCGGTCGCGGGCATCGATCTGTTCCAGAAGGTGGGCAACGTCAGCGGCGTGCAGGTCATCCAGAAGCGCGGAAAGCGCCGCGCCATCCTCGGCCTCGACAGCGGCAAACACATCACTGAGCAGCCGCTCCGTAATGCCCCATGCTTCGTCTTCGGTCTCGAGTTCTTCTTCTGCCATGATCGCCCCTGTTCGCCCCGCACAATAAGCATTCGCCCCGTACGCACAACGCGATTCCGAGATTTACCCTCCTCACGGCGGCCCATATGCTGCGCGCATGACAAAGCGATTACTTCTCGGGCAGACCCTTGGATTTACCGGCAATCCGCTGACGACCCCTTGGGCCGATGCGGTGGCATACGACAGCTCAGGGGGCGTTCTGATCGTGGATGACCGGATCTCCGAAACCGGCAATGGTGCAGCGTTGCGCGCGGCTAATCCCGAGGCGGAGGTGGTTGACTACGGGGACGCACTGATCACCGCAGGCTTTGTCGATGCCCATATGCATTATCCCCAGACCGGCATCATCGCGAGTTGGGGCAAGCAGCTGATCGACTGGCTGAACACCTACACGTTTCCCGAGGAATCCCGCTTTGGCGACAAGGCTTATGCAGATGAGGTGGCGTGCCGCACCCTTGATCTGGCGCTGGCCCATGGCACGACGACGCTGACCAGTTTCTGCACGATCCATCCCGAAAGCGTAGACGCGTTTTTCGAGGCCGCTGCCGCGCGCAATATGGCCGTGATCGCAGGCAAAACCTGCATGGACCGCAACGCGCCCGATGCCCTACGCGACACCGCGCAATCGGCCTATGACGACAGCAAGGCGCTTTTGCAGAGATGGCACGGGGTTGGCCGTGCCTCCTATGCGATCACGCCGCGGTTTTCGCCGACCTCCACGCCCGAGCAACTGACCGCGCTCGGCGCGCTCTGGGCCGAGCATCCCGATTGCCTGATGCAGACCCATCTGTCCGAGCAGCTGCCGGAAATCGCATGGGTACAGGCGCTGTTCCCCGATGCGCGGGACTATCTGGACACCTATGAAGCTTTCGGCCTGCTCGGGGCGGGGGGCCTTTACGGTCACGCGATCCATCTGGAACCGCGCGAGATCGACCGGTTGGCAGAGGTTGGTGCGGCGGTCGTCCATTGCCCGACATCGAACCTCTTTATCGGGTCGGGGCTGTTCGATGCGGCGGGGCTGGCAGCACGCGGGATTGCCACGGGGCTTGCCACGGATACCGGCGGCGGGTCGTCCTTCTCGATGCTGCGCACGATGGCCACGGCCTATGAGGTCGGACAGCTGCGCGGCACCGCACTGCACCCCAGCCAGCTGATGTGGCTCGCGACCGAAGGATCGGCAGAGGCGCTGAAGATGTCAGGCGAGATCGGGCGCCTTGGTGCGGGAGCGATGGCGGATATCACCGTCCTTGATCTGGCCTCGACCCCCGCAATTGCCCAGCGTTCGGCGCGGGCGGAGGACATCTGGGACGCGCTCTTTCCGACGATCATGATGGGCGACGACCGCGCGATCCGCGATGTCTGGGTGGCGGGTGCGCGGCGCGGTTAGCAGCCAGACGACAGTTTCAGTACCCAGATATCACCTGCCCGCCCGAGACCATAGCCGGTTATGGAGCGGTTGAGCATGTTCCATCTGTGACCGGGAGAATTGGCCCAGCCGGTCAGGACTTCGGCCTCGGACTGCTGGCCCTGCGCGATGTTCTCGGCAATTGCGCGGGCGTTGCATCCGGCAGACCGCGCGCGGGCGATCAGCGTGGCCCCATTCGGCCCGCCTTGGGAGCTGTGCGAGAAATAGCCGCGCGCGACCATGTCGTCGGCGTGGGCCTGTGCGGCGCGGGTCAGGGCCGCGTTCTGGCGCAGTCCTGCAACACCGTTGTCGGCGCGGAAGCCGTTGATCCGTGTGGTGAAGCCGGGTGTTGACTGGGCAGGTCCGGTTGCTGATGCGCCTGTCGCGACGGGCACTGTCAGGGGCACGGGCACAACCGCGACACAGGCCGAAAGGGCAAGGCCGCAGGCAAGAATGAGGGCATGTCTGATCATCTGGACTCCTTTGGGTGTTTTGGCGGCACTATGACGGGCTAACTGCCAGCGGCAAGCGCCCGCGCAAGGCTGTTCTGCCGCGTGATCGCCCGCTCCAGATCAAAGGAAACAACACGGCCATCCGCCACGATCTGCCGCCCTTCGACAAAAAGCGCATCCACCCGCGACGAACCCGCCAGCAGCAGGGCCGCCGGATCCCATGACCCCGCAGCCTCGACCCCGCTGACATCCCAGACGGCGATATCGGCGCGCTTGCCTACCGCGATCTGGCCGCAGTCATTGCGGCCCAGAACCTGCGCGCCGCCGCGCGTCGCGATCTCGAGCGCCTCGCGGGGTGACATGGCATCGGCCCCGTTCCGGACCCGTTGCAGCAGCATCGCCTGCCGCGCCTCACCCACGAGATTGCCGATGTCGTTACTGGCTGAACCGTCTACGCCCAGCCCCACCGGCACGCCTGCATCCCGCATCGCCCGCACCGGCGCGATTCCGGACCCAAGGCGGCAGTTCGAACAGGGGCAATGGGCCACGCCGGTCCGTGAACGGGCGAAAAGGTCGATCTCGGCCCCGTCCAGCTTGACGCAATGGGCGTGCCAGACGTCATCCCCTGTCCAGCCGAGCTCTTCGGCATATTGGCCGGGGCGACAGCCGAATTTCTCGAGCGAATAGGCGATATCCTCGTCATTTTCGGCCAGATGGGTGTGCAGCATGACGCCTTTGTCGCGGGCCAGAAGGGCCGCCTCGCGCATCAGGTCGCGGCTGACAGAGAAAGGGCTGCAGGGAGCCACACCGACACGGACCATCGCGCCAGCGCGCGGGTCGTGGAAGCTGTCGATCACGCGGATGCAGTCTTCGAGAATAACATCTTCTTTTTCGACCAGACTGTCGGGCGGCAGGCCGCCGTCACTTTCTCCGATACTCATGGACCCGCGCGTGGCGTGAAACCGCAGGCCGACCTCTTGCGCGGCGGCAATCGTGTCGTCTAGCCGCGCACCGTTGGGATAGAGGTACAGGTGGTCAGAGGTCAGTGTGCAGCCCGACAGCGCGAGTTCTGCCAGCCCGATCTGCGCCGAGACAAACATCTCTTCGGGGCCGAAGCGCGCCCAGATCGGATAGAGCCGCTGCAGCCAACCGAAAAGAAGCGCGTCCTGCGCACCCGGCACAGCGCGGGTCAGGGTCTGGTAAAGGTGGTGATGGGTGTTGACCAAACCGGGCGTGACGAGCTTGCCGCACGCCTCGATCACCTGTGCGTCTGGTGCAATGATCCTCTGCCCGACTGCCGCAATGACACCATCGCGCACAAGGATATCACACCCCGCAATCTCGCGCCGCGCGTCATCCATGGTAACGACGTCGTCGGCCTGTCGGATCAGGAGATCAGCAACCCATTGCGCCTTTGAGGATCGCGAGCGCCTCGGCATGGATCTCGGGATTGGCGGCGGCCAAAGCGCGGCCCCCGTTGTGGGCCTTGCCGCCGGTCCAGTCCGTGACGATCCCGCCTGCGGCCTCGATCACGGCAATAGGCGCCTGAATGTCATAGGCGTTCAACCCCGCCTCGATCACCAGATCAATCTGGCCCGCAGCAAGCAGCGCATAGGCGTAGCAGTCCATCCCGTAGCGGGTCAGCCGCGCCCTTTCGGCGACAGCATGAAAGGCGCGGCCCTCCGCGGGCGTGCCGACTTCGGGGAAGGTCGTCATCACTGTCGCTTCGGTCAATGGGCGCGGTGCACGCACCCGAAGCGGGGACGTCCCCGTAGGCCCTGTGACCTGCGCCTCGCCAAGACCGCCGCTGAACCGTTCGCCGATGTAAGGTTGGTCGATAATGCCAAAGAGCGGGCCGCTCTCGTCAGAGACCGCGATCAGGACGCCCCAGGTCGGTGTGCCGCTGATATAACCGCGCGTGCCATCAATCGGGTCGAGCACCCATGTCAGGCCAGAGGTTCCCTTGGTCTGGCCGTGTTCCTCGCCAAAGACGGCATCGTCGGGGCGCATCTCGGCCAGAACGGCGCGCATGGCGGCTTCGGCATCACGGTCGGCGATTGTGACAGGATCAAACCGCGCCGCGTCCTTGTCATCCGCGACAAGACCGGATGCGCGGAAATGTGCCAAGGTCACGGGCCGCGCGGCGTCGGCGAGGGCATTTGCCACGCCGATCAGCTCTGTCTGAGTTGTATTTCCGAGAATCATCCCCGCCCCGTCAGCCTCAAAGGTGTCGTTCAGGCGGTAGCCTTTCGCAGGGCGCTAGGTCAAGCGCCCCGCCAGGACGTTCAGGCAGCTTCGCTGAGAACCCGCGCCAGATCGAACAGGCGGCGGCGCTGGTTTTCAGGAATTGCGTAGTAAGAGCGCAGGAGTTCGAGCGCCTCTTTATCTGTCAGGATGTCACCGGGCAAATCGGATGCCTTACCGCCCGATTGCTTTGCCTCTTCCAAGCCTTCAAAGAAGAAAGAGACGTTCACATTCAGGACGTTAGCGATGTCCCACAGACGGGACGCGCTGACCCGGTTCATACCCGTTTCGTACTTCTGGATCTGCTGGAACTTGATACCAACAGCCTCGGCAAGTTGCTGTTGTGTTGTTCCGTTCATCCAGCGGCGGTGCCGAATGCGTTTGCCGACATGCACGTCAACAGGGTGTTTCATTTTACTTCCTCACTCTTAACGACCGCCGCATTGCCTTGGGTATGCGGATGCAAGACTTGCGGCTCCGCTGGACGACCTTACTTCTACTAAGTGTTATTCTGCACCTTAATGGGGTAAACACGCAACGGTTGCAGCTAGACGACTGGCCTTTAGGACAGGATCACATCCCGAATTCTTTATGACTTTTGCCCTGACGCTGCATTTTACATTGCGGTCAGATGAAACCATAAGGGCTAAGGAATCCTCAATAACGACCGGGGCAGACTGATGCGCGCATTCCAGATCACCGATTTTGATACTCCACCACAGATTGTGGAATGCGCCACCCCCTCGCCTGACGCGGGGGAAGTTCTGCTGCAAATCAATGCCTGTGGATTGAACTTTGCCGACCTTCTGATGGCGGTCGGGCGTTATCAGGACACACCGGCGCCGCCCTTCACCCTCGGGATGGAAGTCTGTGGCACAGTGATCGCACAGGGCGAGGGTGTCACTTCGCCTGCAATCGGAACGCGTGTGGCTGTCTTTGGCGGTCAGGGCGGCCTCGCGGAACAGGGTGTCTTTCCCGCCGCGCTCTGCCGTCCGGTGCCGGACACAATGGACGATGCCACAGCAGCGGGCTTTATGGTGGCCTACGGCACATCCCATCTGGTGTTGAAACGCCGCGCCAATCTGCAACCGGGCGAGACCCTGCTGGTCCTGGGTGCGGCCGGAGGCGTCGGGTTGACTGCCGTCGAAATCGGTAAAGCCATGGGCGCGCGGGTGATTGCTGTCGCACGCGGGGAAGACAAGCTCGCCGTTGCCAAGGCTGCAGGCGCAGACCACCTGATCGACAGCGACAGCGAGGATATCAAGGCAGCGGTCAAGGCGCTCGGCGGGGCCGATGTGGTCTATGATCCGGTGGGCGGGGACGCCTTCAAAGCGGCCTTGGGTGCTTGCAACCGCGAGGCGCGGGTCATCGTGATCGGCTTTGCCAGTGGCGACATTCCGCAGATTCCGGCCAATATCCTGCTGGTCAAGAATATCACCGTGATCGGCTTCTATTGGGGCGGGTACCTGACATTTAACGCCAAGGCGCTCACGGACAGCCTTGCCGAACTGATGGAACTACACGCCGAAGGGCGGCTGAAGCCGCATATCAGCCATATCCTGCCGCTGGAACGGGCCGGCGAGGCGCTGGAACTGATGCGCAACCGCACCTCCACCGGTAAGGTCGTCGTTACACCGTAGCCAGCTTGGGCATCGGTGCCGGCATGGCATAGGCATGGGCGACAATCTCGGCCATGACCGTGCTCGGGTGGTTGTCAGGCTCAAGCACATAAAGGTTGATGTTCTGGGTCTTCAGCTCCGGCAATAGACCGCCGTGATCAATCACTTCGGTGTGGGGTGGCAGACTGCCCTTGAGCGCCACATGAACAGCCAGATCAGCGCTCACTGCCGCCTCGACCGCGTTATCCATTTCTGAATCCACCGCCATATACCAGTCATTGCCGTTGGCATTCAGCGCACGCAGCACGCCGCTGCGGAAGATACAGTTGCTGCAGAAAGCTACCGGGAGCGGCGTCTTGCGCCAAGCGGCACCATTCAATGCCCCGATCCACAAGAGCGGCAGCTCCACCAGAACCTGTCCGCCCGGACCGCAATTTTCCTCTGTCGTCAGGATCAGATCCACCTCACCGCGCGAGAACATGTCCAGCAGCTTGCGCGTCGGCGCGGAAATCAGCCGCACATGCATGCGGGGAAACTCGGCGGCAAAGCGTTTCAGGACACCGGGAATCGCCGGATAGATGATGTCATGGGGGACACCAAGGCGGAGTTCGCCTTCATACTCGGTCGCCGTCAATCGGCTGAAGACCTCGTCATTCACCTTGAGCAGCTTGCGCGCATATCCCAAGAGCTGTTCGCCTGCGGGGGTCACGGCAATGGCGCGCGCCGAGCGGTCAAGCAGCTTTTGATCAAGCGATTCCTCCAGCCGTTTTAACTGCATGGAGACCGCAGACTGCGTCAGATTCAGCATCCCCGCCGCGCGTGTCACGCCGCCACTCTCGGCCACGGCCACAAAGGAGCGCAATGCGGTGAGATCCAGGTTTCGCGGCACATCACAATCCTTGATGATATAATACAAAACTATTCGTTTTCCTTATGACATGGAGATCGCTATCTATCAAGCATCGAAATATGAGGGACGCAAAGCATCACGATAGGAGATATGTCATGAGCCGTTCAATCCAAAATACTGCCGGCCGTCTGGCCGCCGCACACCCTGCCTTCAGCTTCTTCAACGCCATGCGCGACATGGCCGCCATCGCCCACCAGCGCAAAACACTGGCCGATCTGCCCGCACATCTGCTGAAGGATATCGGCGTGAGCGAAACTGCCGCAAAAAGGGAAGCGATGCGCGCGCCCTGGGATGTCCCTGCGCATTGGCGCGGATAGGGCAGCGCACCCAACTGCGACATACCCGCCCAAAACGATCAGATTTAGGCAAACAACCGCATGTTGATCTTGAAAATGACGGCGCCGCTGCCAATATCCTGACCAAGGATGCCGGGGAGCGGCGCCGCTGATATTTTTGGAGGTCAATATGGCTCAATATGAGACAGTAAGAACGGTCGGCGGGGTCCGCACGGCCGCTATCGATGAGGGCCTGCGCGCCCATATGAATAAAGTCTACGGCACCATGTCCGTGGGCATGCTGATCACATTCGCCGTGGCTTGGGCCGTAGGTACTGCCCCTGCCCTGCTCGGCATCTTCCGTGATCCGATCACGCTGCAGCCGAACATCCTCGGCTGGATCATCATGTTCGCACCATTGGCGATGGTCTTTGGCTTTGGCGCGATGATCAACCGTTTCTCGGCTGCCGCTGCACAGACATTCTTCTACGCATTCGCCGCCGTGATGGGTCTGTCGCTGGCATGGATTTTCGTCGCCTTCACAGGCCTCTCGATTGCCAACGTCTTCCTGATCACTTCGATCGCCTTTGCCGGTCTGAGCCTCTACGGCTACACCACCAAGAAGGACATCTCCGGTTGGGGTGCCTTCCTGATCATGGGTGTGATCGGCCTCGTGGTTGCGATGATCGTCAACATCTTCCTGCAGTCGCCAGCAATCATGTTCGCGATTTCGATCCTTGGCGTGCTGATTTTCGCCGGCCTGACCGCCTATGACACACAGAAGATCAAGAACGACTACATCGCACATGCACAGCACGGCGATCAGGAGTGGCTCGCAAAGTCCGCCATTATGGGCGCATTGAACCTCTACCTCGACTTCATCAACATGTTCATGTTCCTGCTGCAGTTGTTCGGCAACCGCGAATAAGGGTTGAACAGACCAGACGATTGGGGGCTGATGGCGACATCAGCCCCTTTTCTTTTGCCGGATTGACATGACCGAAATCAGCTTGCCCATCGCCTCACTGACCGCAGTTTTCGCGGCCCTGCTCATTGTGCTGTTGACGCTGCAGGTCGTCCGCCTGCGCCGCAAGGACGGCGTGGTGCTGGGCGACAATGGCGACAGGGTGTTGGCCAAAGCGATCCGCGGCCATGCCAACGCGACAGAGCAACTCCCTATCACACTGATCCTGATGGGGCTGGCCGAGCTGCAAGGCGCCTCAACAGCTCTTCTCTGGCTCGCAGCCGCAGCGCTCGTCCTCGGGCGGATCATGCATGCCACTTACTTCGGGATCCATGGCACCCATTGGCGGCTACGCTTCTACGGCATGTGGTTCACGCTGAGCGCGCAGCTCCTGCTGATCGCAGCACTGGTCTCCACTCTGCTCTAGGACTTATTTCTCCCCCGATACTCCGGGGTGAGCGGTCAGAGGCCGCGAGGGGCAGCGCCCCTCCTGAAACGAAAAAGGCCACGCTCGTGCGTGGCCTCTTCACTGTCCGGATCGGCAGATCGCTTACTTGATCTTGCCTTCTTTGTAGTCGACGTGCTTGCGCGCAACGGGGTCATACTTCTTGATGACCATCTTTTCCGTCATGGTGCGTGCGTTCTTTTTCGTCACATAGAAATGCCCGGTCCCCGCGGTGGAGTTCAGGCGGATCTTGATGGTGGTTGGCTTCGCCATGTCTCATCTCTCCTGATTGCGGGCCGTCAAGGCACTACGCATGAATCTCGATTGAAGCTGCCTTTTACCCGCGGCATCCTGCGAGTCAACCTCAATCGCACGTCAAAACGGGGAATATGCGCGGACGGCCTGTACGCCGGATTCTGTCCTCCGCCAGGGCGGATGGATGACCATTCATCTGGAGCGCCTGTTACCAGACGCCCTCTAGCTGCCAACCCGGACCACTAGGCCTCAAGCCTGCCTGCGGCTGATATCCCCGAAAGGATCACCACCGCGCGTGGTCCCTATTTGGCATTGCTCCCGGTGGGGCTTGCCATGCCGCTGGTGTTGCCACCCGCGCGGTGGGCTCTTACCCCACCGTTTCACCTTTTCCCGTCCCTTGGGCCGGGTAGTCTGTTCTCTGTGGCGCTTTCCCTAGGGTTACCCCCGCCGGGCGTTACCCGGCACCGTGCTTTTCGGAGTCCGGACTTTCCTCGACATTACTGCCGCAGCCATCCAGCCATCCGCGCGAGACCGCAGTTAGGCGCTCTGCGGGCTTCCGTCAACGGGGAAGCGTGCAGCGAGGTCGGTGATGATCCCGCCATCGACAGCATCCCGCGGCCCGTTGTAGCGCGGGCGGAACCGCAGGCGGAGCGTTTTCAGCAAGAGGTCGGGATCATCCGTCGCCGTGTAACCAAAGCGGCGCATAGAGGCGACAAAGGCCTCGTCCGAGACCTCGGCCCTGCCATCACCCTCCGGCCACACCGACAGCCCCTCCAGCGCCAGCCTACGCCAGTCGAAGCGCGCGCCGGGATCGATCTTGCGTCCCGGTGCCATGTCGGAATGGCCGATGATCCGTTCGGGCCTGATCTGGCAGCGATCAATGATCCCGCCCAGCAGCTCCACCAGCGCATCCATCTGCGCCGCCGCAAAGGGCGCAAAGCCGGTGTTCGCGAGCTCAATTCCGATGGAGCGGCTGTTGACGTCCGTCACATCGCCCCATGCCCCTGCGCCCGCGTGCCACGCGCGCTGGTCCTCCGGCACGAGCGACAGCACAGCGCCGTTTTCCGCGATCAGGTAATGGGCCGAAACTTCGGTTTCAGGATTGCAGAGCGTATTGGCCGCCGCCTCTGCCGACTGCATGGCGGTGTAGTGGATGACCACAATGTCCGGTGTCGCCCCGTCGCGCCTTGGCCCACAATTGGGCGAGGAGCGCTGCGTCAGTCTCAGTTGCGGAAAGCCGCGATAAAGGGTGCAGGGTCCCAACCGCAGGCAAAACCGTCGCCATCGGGATCAAGCCCGCGGCGATCCAGTTCCGGCCCGCCCCGCGCAAGGAAATCGCGCTGCGCGTCGTCATCGGTCATGTATTCCGCACAATTGCGCTGGAAACGGGACTGAGTGGTCAGGAGCGACCGGCTGTACCATTCCTGCCCTTTCACATTCGGGGCGTTCAGCGCGTATTCCACGATGTTGGGGCCCACGCTCGCAGGCCGGTCCGGCACGGCTGTCGGAGCCACCTGCTGGCGTGCGGCGGCTTGGGCCGCACGGCGCTCGGCATCGCTTTCGATGGTCTCGCGGCTGGCCACCGCATCAAAGTTCTGCTCGTCCGAAAGCGTGCTGACACCGGCCAGTTGCGGTGCAGGGTTACTCGGGCTGGCGTCGAGCCCTTGGGTCCGCAAAGGGTCGGCCCCGAGGTTCTGGCCGCTTGTGTTGACCACCGGCTGCGGCTGGCCGATCCCTGCGGCTGCCAGATCGCTGCTTTGCACGGCTCCGGTTTGCTGCACGGGCTGCGGCTGGGTTTGCGCAATCACAATCGGACTGGTGCCGGGAATGCTGTTCACCTGAGCCTGCGGAATAATCTGCTGCGGTGAGGTCAGCTGCGCCTCGCGGATCGCCCGCTCGGTCGCGTCATCAAACCCGATGCCGCGCTGCGAGGGCGGCACCACAGTTGGCGTGCAGGCGCTTATGCCCACAAGCGCCGCTGCCAGAATAACCCCAGTTTTCATTGATCCAACTGCCACGACTGCCTCATGTTTTGCCGCAGGTTACCACCACTTTGCAGGCTTGGCCACAAATCCGGCGGCCTGTTCCAGCGCATAGGCGGTGTTCAGCAATTCACCTTCTTCCCATGGCCGTCCGATCAACTGCAGACCGAGCGGCAGACCCTGCTTGTCGATGCCGGTCGGCACCGCAATACCTGGCAAGCCCGCAAGGTTCACGGTCACGGTAAAGACGTCATTGAGATACATCTGGATCGGATCGGCATCCGCCATCTCGCCCAGACCAAAAGCGGCGGACGGTGTGGCAGGTGTCAGGATCGCATCCACACCATCGGCAAAGACCTGATCGAAGTCGCGCTTGATCAGGGCACGCACCTTGCGGGCGCGGTTGTAATAGGCGTCGTAGAAGCCCGCCGACAAAACATAGGTCCCGACCATCACGCGGCGCTGCACCTCGGCCCCGAAGCCTTCGGCGCGGGTTTTCTCGTACATCTCGGTGATGCCGTCACCTTGTGCCAGCTTCGCGCGGTGCCCGAACCGCACGCCGTCATAGCGGGCAAGGTTCGACGAGGCCTCGGCGGGGGCAATCACATAGTAGGCCGGCAGCGCGTATTTCGTGTGCGGCAGGCTGATGTCGACGATCTTCGCGCCTGCGTCCTTCAGCATCGCAGTGCCGTCGGCCCAGAGTTTCTCGATCTCTTCGGGCATCCCGTCCATGCGGTATTCTTTCGGAATACCGATGGTCTTGCCCTTGATATCACCTGTCAGTGCGGCTTCGAAATCCGGCACCGGCAGATCGGCGCTGGTGCTGTCTTTGGGGTCATGGCCGCACATCGCCTGGAGCATGATCGCGCAGTCGCGGACGTCCTTGGTCATCGGGCCCGCCTGATCGAGGGACGACGCGAATGCGACGATGCCCCAACGCGAGACACGGCCATAGGTCGGCTTGAGGCCGGTGATGCCGGTAAAGGCCGCAGGCTGGCGGATCGAACCGCCGGTGTCGGTGCCGGTTGCGGCAAGGCAAAGGTCGGCGGCGACTGCAGAGGCAGACCCACCCGATGACCCGCCTGGTGTCAGTGCGGCATCGTCATTGCCACGGCGCCACGGGTTGACCGCATTGCCATAGACGGAAGTCTCGTTGGACGACCCCATCGCGAATTCGTCCATGTTGAGCTTGCCCAGCATGACCGCGCCTGCATCGAAAAGCTGGCTGGTCACAGTGGATTCGTATTCGGGCTTGAAACCTTCGAGAATGCGGGAGGCAGCCTGCGATGGCACGCCTTTGGTGCAGAACAGGTCTTTGATCCCGAGCGGGATGCCGCATATATCCGGCGCGTCCCCAGCCATGATGCGCGCATCGGCGGCTTTCGCCTGTTCGGTCGCGATCTCGGGGGTGTGGTGGACAAATGCGCCCAGCGCGCCCGCGCCCTCGATGGCAGAAAGACAGGCCGCCGTGATCTCGGCGCTGGAGGTCTCGCCCTTGCGCATGGCGTCGCGGGCCTGCGCGATTGTCAGTTTGGTCAGATCAGACATTATTCAACCACCTTTGGCACAGCAAAGAACCCTTCACGGGCATCAGGTGCGTTCTTGAGTACGGCTTCCTGCTGGTTGCCGTCGGTGACAACATCCTCACGGCGCTTGAGGCGCTGCGGGGTGACAGAGGTCATCGGCTCAACGCCCTCGACATCGACCTCGCTCAGCTGTTCGATAAAGCCGAGGATCGCGTTGAATTCGGATGCCAGTGCAGGCAATGCGTCGTCTTCCACCTTGATGCGGGCCAGTTTGGCCACGCGGCGGGCGGTTTCTGTGTCGATCGACATGATGAAACTCTCCGGTAAAACTCCGGACAGCGTTTATCGCCCTGTGGCACCAGTCGCAAGCATGTGGCCGATGTAAACATGGATCATCCAGCCCAACATGATGCCGTTCAGCACATGCCAGATGAAATGCGTGCCAATCGGGACCGCATCGCACAGGATTTGATCAAGTGAGCGGATGATGATGGAGACCGACAGCAGCCCCGCGCCGAAGAGGAAGCCTTGCGCGATTCCCGGACGTTTGCGCAGAAATGCCGCGTAGAGCACCAGCAGGAGCGGCACGGTCCAGTAGAAATTGGAAATAGCGACAAATGGAATACGGTTCAGCACCGGCACCATGATCGCGGCATATGGGATGAACAGCGCCGTCGCAAAGACCGCCAGCCAGCCGCCCATCGGCACCATGTCGCGGTTCACCACAAAGAGATAGGTCAGGATGAAGATCCCGATGGGCACCACATCCGCCATCATCGCCCAGTTCGTTGCATGGGTATGGAACAGGAAGCTGCCCACCCCGATCACGAAAAGAATGCCCGAGAGCACCCGCGCCATCGGTACACCGGCGCTCCGCCGCCAGAAGATCAGCGCGGCGATGATAAAGGCCAGATTGGTTGTCGCATTGAGCGGTTCGGACCAATAGGTGAAATCCGTCCGTTCGCAATATTCATCGACCTGCGCAAACCAATCCATTTTGTCCCTCTCGATTTCCGCCCTATCCTCAGCACAAAGCACAGGAGGACTCCATGAAAATCACATGGCACGGACACGCAAGTTTCCGCATCGAAATCGAAGACGCCGTTCTGCTGGTAGACCCGTGGCTCGAGGGCAACCCGAGCTTTCCCAACGACGCGCGCGGCGCTGCATTGGCAGGCGCCACCCATATCCTGCTCACCCACGGACATTTCGACCACACCTCGGAAGTGGACGCGATTGCCAAGGAAACCGGCGCAAAGGTCGTCGGCATCCCCGAGCTTTGCGGGATTTTCAGCGCCCATGAGACCATTGAATTCAACAAGGGCGGCACGGTTGATCTGAACGGGGCCCATGTCTCGATGGTGCAGGCGACGCATTCGTCCTCGGTCGGGTCGTCCTATGCGGGGACCGAAGCCGGCTACATGATCAAGGGCGAAGGCCATATGATCTATGTCTCGGGCGACACAGACATCATGGCCGATATGGACTGGATGGGCGATTTCTATAACCCCGATATCGGCATCCTGTGCTGTGGCGGGCACTACACGATGGGGATGGAAGGTGCTGCCTATGCCGCCAAGCGCTACTTCAACTTCAAGACCGTGATCCCCGGCCACTACAAGACCTTCCCGCTGCTGGCGCAATCCGCGCAGCCGCTGGTCGACGCCCTGCCCGATGTGGATGTGAAAACACCGGAAGTGATGGAAACCATCGAATTCTAAGGGCCGCGCCTGTCCGCGGGTGGGCGTGAAGCGCCCGCCCATGGGGGCGGACGGGCGCTGCCCGGTGGTGCCCACCAGGCGGGAAGGATTCAACGTTTCGCGGCGAAGAAGTCCTTGAGCAGGGCTTCTGA
>CAXQAV010000176.1:0-5616 GCA_964221795.1 Luminiphilus sp.
CAGGGCGAGGCCGAACGGCTGGTCCTGAACGCAGTGGAGGGGGCGGGCTTTATCGGCATCGCCGTCGCACTGATGGGGCGCAGCCATCCTTTCGGGGTGCTTCTGGCCGCGCTTCTTTTCGGCTTCCTCTATCAAGGCGGCGCAGAACTCGCCCTTTGGACGTCGATCCCCCGTGAGCTGATTATCGTAATACAAGCATTGGTAATCCTCTTCACGGGCGCACTGGACAACATGGTGCGCATGCCGGTCGAGCGGCTATTCCTATCAATGAGGAGAGCAAAAAATGAAGGCAGGACAGTTTAAAGTGGGCGTCGAGGACGATACCGGCGCCGATCTTGGTTTTGTGCTGAGTTGTTTGGCATTGGGCATGATCTCGATGGAGGAATTCCACCAGTGGATTCACCACGTGATCGACAACACGCCCGGCCATGACGTACCCCCGCATCTGATTGCCATGCTGGGGCTGCGCAAGCCCGCCAGCGTGTTCAAACCGAACGAGGCCATCATGCGCCGTATCCCGCATGACCCGTTCATCACCGACGACCGTTTCGACGCCATGCTCGGGCTGCAGTTCTTCCTGCGCCGTGACAAGACGCAGGCTGTCGAAATCACGCAAGCGCAGGCCGAAGCCGCCCTGCGCCGCAACCCCGAGGTGGCAGACCGCTTCTTCGCGCTCTTCCCCTTCCTGATGGAGAAAGCCGCCTAATGGACTTTGGGACCCTCTTGCAGATGCTGGACGCAACCTTGCGTCTGGCGACCCCGCTCCTTCTGGCCTGTCTTGCAGGTCTGTTTTCCGAGCGTGCCGGTATCTTTGATATCGGGCTTGAGGGGAAAATGCTGGCGGCGGCCTTTATGTCGGGCGCCATCGCTGCCGTGTCTGGCAGCGTCTGGCTGGGCCTGCTTGCAGGGATCGGCGCTTCGCTGGTCCTGTCGGCTGTCCATGGTCTGGCCTCGATCACCTTCCGCGGAAACCAGCTGATTTCCGGTGTGGCGATCAACTTTCTCGCGGCGGGTCTGACCGTCGTTGTGGCGCAAAGCTGGTTCCGGCAGGGCGGGCGCACCCCGCAGCTGTCGGGTGATGCGCGTTTCAATCCGATTGATCTTCCCGGGGCAGAGGCCATGCGGGAGTTGCCTGTCATTGGCCCGATCTATTCCGAGCTGATCTCGGGGCATACGATCCTTGTCTATATCGCCCTGCTGACCGTGCCGTTGACATGGTGGGTACTTTACCGGACGCGATTTGGCCTGCGCCTGCGCGCCGTGGGCGAGAACCCTGCCGCTGTGGATACCGCCGGTGTCTCGGTCGTGGCTCTGCGCTTTGCCGCTGTCGCCATCTGTGGCGTGCTTTGCGGTATCGCAGGCGCCTATCTTGCTACCGCCCTGCAGGCCGGTTTCGTCAAGGACATGAGCGCAGGGCGCGGCTATATCGCCCTTGCCGCGCTGATCTTCGCCAAATGGCGTCCGTGGTATGCGCTCTATGCCTGCCTGTTGTTCGGCTTCCTGCAGGCCATGTCGCTGCGTCCTGACGTGGTCGAGGGCATCGTGGGCTTTGGTGTCAATGGCCAGCTCCTTGATGTGCTGCCCTATATCCTGACTGTCATCATCCTTGCCGGTTTCGTCGGCAAGGCGATCCCACCACGCGCAGGCGGGGAGCCTTATGTCAAAGAACGCTGAAGACCTCGCCGGTCTGATCAGAGCGCGCGCGGGCGAAGCACTCGTGCGCCTTGGACTAATCCTCGGTTCTGGCCTCGGGCATATCGCAAACGAGGTCGATGGTGTTGCCATCCCCTACAGCGACCTGCCCGGATTTCCGCATGCGGGTGTCTCCGGGCACAACCCCAACCTTGTCATCGGTGATCTCGAGGGCGTCCGCGTCGCGGTCTTCGGAGGGCGGGCTCATTACTACGAAAGCGGCCGCGGCGATGCGATGCGCCTACCGCTCGGAGTGCTGAAGGCACTCGGCGCAGAGGCAATGATTGCCACCAATGCCGCAGGCTCGATGCGGCCTGACATGCCGACCGGTTCGATCATGTGCCTATCCGACCATATCAACTTCTCCGGACTGAATCCGCTGATCGGCGAACCGACCGATGCGCGCTTTGTCCCGATGAAAGATGCCTATGATCCGGCGATCCGCGCGGGACTTCATGCGGCGGCCGAGGCTGCCGATGTCGAGATGGCTGATGGCATCTACGCCTGGTACTCCGGCCCGTCATTCGAAACACCCGCCGAGATCCGCGCAATCCGTCTGCTGGGCGCCGATGCGGTCGGCATGTCCACCGTGCCCGAAGTGATCCTCGCTCGTTTCCTCGGGCTCAGGGCGGCTGCGATTTCCACAATCACGAATATGGCCGCCGGCATGAGTGACGAGGCGATCAGCCATGAGCACACCAAAGCCATGGCACCCATCGGCGCCGCCAAGCTGGAAAAGGTTTTGCGCGGCTACCTGCGCGGTCTGGCATAAGTCCAGTTTCCCTGTGTCGTTATATCCACATTGGGGAAAACTTCGCATTTGCAGCAAAATTCGCCCCGTGAACATTTGACACGTTGAGTTGAAAGGTCTTTTGTGCGCCCACTGGCACAAACGCCCGGACTCAGTTCATGCAGATTTATCTCCCCATCGCCGAAGTATCGGTGAATGCCTTCCTTCTTTTGGGGCTGGGCGGCATCGTGGGCGTTCTGTCAGGCATGTTCGGTGTCGGCGGCGGGTTCCTGATGACGCCGCTTCTGTTCTTTATCGGCATCCCGCCCGCAGTTGCGGTTGCCACGGAAGCCAACCAGATCGTAGCCTCGTCCTTCTCCGGCGTGCTCGCACACCTCAAACGAAAGACGGTGGACCTCAGGATGGGCACGGTGTTGCTCATAGGGGGTCTGATCGGATCGGGCCTCGGGATTATCGTCTTCAACTATCTGAAGTCGCTCGGGCAAGTCGAACTGCTGGTCCAGCTCTGTTATGTCGTCTTCCTCGGCATGATCGGCAGCCTGATGTTTGTGGAAAGCCTGCGGGCGATCCGCAGGTCAAGCAAATCGGGCGGCAAGACTGTCCCGACGCGGCGGCGTCACAACTGGGTTCATAACCTGCCCTTCAAGATGAAGTTCCGCGTATCGGGGCTTTATATTTCGGTGATCCCGCCCCTGATGGTTGGTGTGCTGGTGGGCGTTCTCGCCGCGATCATGGGTGTCGGTGGTGGCTTTATCATGGTCCCTGCCATGATCTACCTGCTTGGCATGCCCACGAAAGTGGTTGTCGGGACCTCGCTGTTCCAGATCATCTTCGTGACAGCTTTCACAACGATGCTGCACGCAACAACCAACTTCACGGTCGATATCGTTCTGGCGGTTCTTTTGCTGGTTGGCGGCGTGATCGGCGCGCAGATCGGGACAAGGATCGGCGTCAAGATGAAGGCCGAACAACTGCGCATCCTGCTGGCGATTATGGTTCTTGCCGTTTGTGGCAAACTGGCCTTTGACCTGTTGGTCATGCCATCCGAGCTCTATTCACTTGGTGCGGGGGGTGGTCACTGATGCTCCGCCTTCTTACCCTCTTCCTGATCCTCGCCATGCCTGCCAAGGCAGAGGAAATCGTCCTCGGCCTCAGCCGTGACGAAGTGTCGATTACGGCCACCTTCGAAGGCTCTGACATTCTGGTCTTCGGCGCGGTCAAACGCGAAGCACCGATTGCCAGCGACAGCAACCTTGGTGTGATCGTGACGGTCGCAGGTCCTGATCGTCCCGTGATGGTCCGCCGCAAGGACCGCCGCTTGGGTATCTGGGTCAATACGGACGCGGTCGAGGTTGACGCCGCGCCGTCATTCTATGCCGTCGCCACCTCTGCGCCGATGAAAGATGTGCTGCGCGACACCGAGGACCTGCGCCAGCGCATTACGATCCCCCGTGCGATCCGGTCTGTTGGCGCGACAGTCGATGACAGCCCCGCCTTTACCGAGGCTCTGATGCGGATTCGCGAACGGAGTGACCTTTATCAGGTGCTGGAAGGCGAAGTTGATCTGGAGCAGGACACACTGTTCCGCACAGCGATCACCCTGCCTGCCAATCTGACCGATGGCGACTACGAGGCACATATTTTCCTGACCCGCGACGGCACGGTCATCGACGAATACATCACCACCATTCCTGTCAAAAAGGTCGGCCTTGAGCGCTGGCTCTATAACCTCGCCCACGAACAAGCTCTGCTCTACGGGTTGATGTCGCTGGCAATCGCCATTGCCTCCGGTTGGGGCGCCTCCGCCGCGTTTTCGCTGCTGCGCCGCTAACCGCGGCCGATATGCGGCATCTTTGTCGCCATCACCATCATCGACTGCACATTCGCTTCGGGCGGCAGGCTTGCCATGTGATATACCGAGCGCGCCACATCCTCGACCGACATGCTGGGGAGCGGTTCCAGACCTTGGGCCGCGCGGGTCTTTTCAAGGTTGAGCACCAGATCAGTCCGCGCGTTGCCGATATCAATCTGCCCGCAAGCGATATCAAAGGCGCGGCCATCAAGTGACAGGGTTTTGGTCAGCCCGCTGACACCATGCTTGGTCGTCGTATAACAGGTTGACCCTTCACGCGGGGTCCAAGCGGAAATCGAGCCGTTGTTGATGATCCGCCCGCCCCGCGGGGTCTGGTGGCGCATGATGCGGAACGCCGCGCGGGCGCAGAGGAACATGACGTCAGGTTCACATCAATCACCTGCTGCCAGTCCTTGAGTGAAATCTCGTCAATCGTGGTCTGAGGCCCGAACATGCCGGCGTTGTTGAACAGCACATCGAGATACCCGAAACCGTCAAAGGCTGCATCAACAGCCGCCTCATCGGTCACGTCACACGGCAGATGCACCGCATTCGGATGATCAATCTCGGCGAGCTTGTCAGCACTCCGCGCAATCAGCCCGACGCGCCATCCATTTTCGAGAAAATGGAGCGCCGTCACCTTGCCGATCCCGCTGCTGGCCCCTGTGATGATAATCGATTTCATATCTCTTCGCTTTCAAGTTTGAGAAGCGCTGCCGGCACCTCCAGATCATCGATACGCAATAGCCCGCTCGGACGGGCAAGGCGGTTGCGCACAACCCAACGCAGCTGCGTCTCGGCGCGGGTGATCGCAACATAGGCCAGACGTTTCCACAAGGGCTGTCCTGCCTCGACGCGGCCCATGCGGGAGGCGGCATAGATATCCGGTGCAATGACCTGCACCGTGTCCCACTGCGATCCTTGCGCCTTGTGGATGGTGACAGCGGCACCATGCAGGAACGTTGCCCCCATGCGGGCCGCGAAAGGGATAAAGGGCTCCTCATCGCCCTCCTGTTCGATCTTCACGATGCTTGCCGCACTCACCTGCGGGTCCTCTGCCCCGATGACATGCAGCCGCGAAAAGCCCGGCTTGCGTCCCGGACCGAGGTAGATCACCTGCGCGCCCTTGATCAGCCCACGCGCCTCAAGATCGAGGCGTTTCTTGCGGTGTTTGAGCGGCAGTTCGATCCCGTCGCAGATCAGCGGTTCGCCTGCCAGCAACTCGTCCTGCGGTGCATCAAAGGCGGCGCGGAAGGCATGGATCAACCGGATGCGCGTGGCATTGCGCCAGACCAGACAGGGAGAACGCGCCATCAGGTCC
>CAXQAV010000177.1:0-18831 GCA_964221795.1 Luminiphilus sp.
GCCCCCGGCGGGCTGTTCCGTGTGAGTGAGTGGTGGCCGGGGTTGTGGTGATGAAGGTCATGGCGGATTACTCCGCCGCCAGCGTGCCGCCAAAAGCGCGGTCGCCAATCTCGTATTCGCTCTGCACCTGCTCGATCAGGTGCTGCTCCTTGCCGCGCAGCAGGTCGATTGCCGCGGGGGTGTCCTCGCTGATGAAGTTCAGCAGGTCGCAGTTGTAGGGGTCAGCCAAGTTGCGGCGGATGGTCAGGCCTGAAACCTTCACAGCGATGATTTCGCCGGTCACGGTCCAGGTTTCGGTCAGGTGGCCGGTTTCCGGATCCGCATCCTCGCGGGTCACGTCGAAGGCAAGCGCGGCCTCAACAGCCAGGTCACCGCAATCAATCTCGAAGTCGGGCAGTTCTAGCATTTCGCTGTGGCGGCGACGCGCCGGACGCGGAGCAAGGCTCAGGTTGGCGCGGGTCGCGGCGTAGTAGCTGTTGATCGTCTCGACGGGGCTGTGCATCTCGGTTCTCCCTTTGCCTAGTCGCAAGTTGCGATAATCGCAACTAAAGGTCAATGGAAAACTTGCGATTTACGCAACATTGAATTGTCGGCCGCTAACCCTTGCTAAACGTCCTCTGCCAGCGCAGGGTATGCGCAAAGAAAAACCCCGCCGGAGCGGGGTGGCTACAAAGGTTCGCGGGAGGAGAGCTAGCTGGGCTCCGCGCTATGGAATCGGGAGTAATGGGTGGTCAGGCCGCTTGCGTTTAATTTCTCTGGCTAGCTGAACAATATCAACATCTTCCAGCCCTTTGCACCAATTATGGAAATCTAGCATTGGGACCGCTTTCTTGCCGCCGCTTTCTCCGGAGTTTTTACTTTTCCCATTGTCGAAGGTGTGGAGCTCCATGTTCTGCACCCCAGCATATTCACGCATCCAAATGGCAGTCGCTAGCTGAATGGCATCACCCAGTGTTAGTTCGCGTTTGCGCTCGGGTGCCTTAGGGCCGTCCGTCGAGCACACGTACCTGTTGTCTCGAAGACTGCCCGCGATTGACATGATATCTGGGACGGTGTCGACCACCGAAATGAAGGCACCCAATTTGGATACCAGTCCCGCTGGTGTCTCTGACGGATCTGCAACTCGGCTTGGTCTTAGCTCGGCGAGTGATATGGATGAGATGAAAAGCTCAGTCCGTCCCGCTTCTGCGTCGGCTATATGGGCTTGGATGTGGTCTACGTAGTCCGCCGGGGATCCAGTTAGCCACCTATAAAGAACACAGGTGTCCCACAGCACGTTCTTCTTTTCGGTCAAGTTAGGCCGTCCCAATCACGAACTTGAAATGGTTTGATGGAGCCGGAAAGCCCCAGAATGGAGTTTTTTGAGAAACGCTGAATTCGGCGGATTTCAATGCGAGAGGGCAGTCCACTCCGACCTTCGTAAATTGCCCTTCCAGTCACCGACACTTTGCTGCCAAGTGCTGCGCGGACTTCATCAAGGTCCATACCAAAGAGTACGCAGTTGACGGACTTTCCACCTGCTGACAGTACAAGGCGAACTTCTGGGGCATCGCCCTTTAGATCGACGGCTTGAATGACGCCGGTGAAGGAGCCAATAGCGCCTCCGACATAGAACTGGGGAGAAGCATCCTGGGCAGCTTGTTTGGCCGCCGCGAGCACTCGAGCTACTTGGGAATTTAGGTATCTATCAACTCTGACCAGTTCATCCTGCGAGCCTCTCAGCGTGCCGTAGCTGAAGCCTTTCGATGCGTCTTTGGAGAGAGAGTCGTAAAGGTCGATGATGATTTCGTCGGCTTGATCTTCTGGTTTAATAAGGCGGCCACTCGCTACAGCGGTTCCAATCGACATGAACTTTTGCACAGGAGATGTGCGAATAGTCTTGTCAGTCATGGTCTTCTCGCGGAAGTCGATTTTGGCAGAACCGTACTCTAGTCCTGCCACGACATACTCGAAGCACTTACCGCCGTTCTTGACCTTGTCTACCTTTTTGAGGGCCCTGGAAATCTCCGAGATTTTCTTGGCAAACACATCTACAGGCACCTCGCCACCCATGTTGTCGAGGCCGAATATCTTGAAAGTAAGGTCTTTTCCGCCTGGTGGGGACATTTTGAAGAGCTAATTTTTTGCAATATTTGGGCTGGTGCCTGTGTGAATGTTAGCATGACAGCACAGCGTTGGTAATCTTTTAGGTTGCTCGTGTTAAAATTGATTGAACTTAGTCTGGATAAGTCAGGCAAAGAAGCCACACCGGCCACGATTCTACAACACTTAGCACACGCACTGCGGTAGCATCGCGCTCGGCGCTTTGTGCAAATGCTGCATCTAGCGGCTTGCCCTGTTCACTTTTTGTTCCTATCAAGGGGCTGCAAAGTGCAGGACGAGCCTCGGTCCCTGACCTCGCAGCGCCCCTCACTCCCAATTCCGCATAGGCGGGCATTCCAGCCGCGTTTCTGCAGCGGTGTTGTAATTTTGAAAGTATTGGGGGGACGTGAATGTCTAACGCGCAGGTTATTGAGGCTCTTCGCCAGGTTCTTTCTCAGACTGATCGCGCGCGGCGATCTGAGCTTTTGCGGCGTTTAGAAGGAACAGACGTTCCGCGGGCTCTAATTTCCGCCATACTTCCGCAAGCTCTGGATCGACCTGAGCTGTAGTCACCCCGAAGAACGCTAGGATCTTCGGGATCTCCTCTGCCTGGGGCTTTCTGGCCCCAGATATCATCTTTGAAACCTTGTCGGCGCCAATTCCCAGCGCCTCGGCAAGCTCAGCCTTTTTGCCGCGGTCGCCATCAAGTCGGGCTCGGAGCCATTCTGGGGTGATTGTTTCCATGTGCACATAGTGCGATTTTCGCAACTCGGATAATATTTCTAAATTCGCAAGTTTTGGCTTGCTTGATAGTTGCGAATATCGCAATTTATGTGGCATGTTAGAACCTGCTGCAACTGTTATCCGCATCTGCGGTGGAGCTAGTGCCGTGGCCGAGCTCACGAAAAGAGATGTCTCCCGTGTGCATCGGTGGACACATGAGAGGTCGCGCGGTGGGACCGGGGGGCGCATCCCCACCGACGTCCAGCAAGACCTTCTTGAGGCAGCGAATGCCGCGGGAATCAAGCTCAAACCTGAGCATTTCTTTTTGCCAACGAAGTGGGGAGGCTGACGCCAGATCCCCCATTTCTTTCGTGAAAAACACCATCGCTTCCATACCCAGAAAGATGGGGGCGGCCTGACATAACCCCAAGGAAACGAGGTTTCCCTATGCGTGACGTAATCAACGCTCAAATGGCTGCCCTGATCGACAGCCCGGCCTTTGGCTGCCTCGATGCAGCGGCGGAAGCTATCCGCGCCAGAACCGGTCAGCCGGTTGGCAAGGGTACGCTTTCCCGTCGCCTGTCAGGACAGTGCGGCTGGCCGATCGATGAGGTTTGGGCGCTGGAGGATGCCGCGGGGCGGCACCCGGTCACGCGTTACCGTATGCGCGGCATGAACCCCGATGAAAAAACGGCTGCGGGTTCGATCCTGTCGCAGGCCGGCGCGATCAGCAAGGAAGTCGGCGAAGCTGTATCTGCGATCCTTGCGGCAGAGCAGTCCGCCAGCGCCGCTGATTGGGCTGCGGCTGGTGCGGAAATTGACGAGGCCATCGACGTTCTGCGCCGCGCTCGTGCTTGCGCGGAAGCGAAAGTGATCGGAGGGCAGCATGACTGCGCCTGATCCAATTATCACCGCCATTAACCGCCAGCGATCTTCCTGCTGCTTGTTCGCCCTGCGGATCCACATGCGCCGGGCTGGCAAGTGGCGTGACGAGCTGCACGGCCCGGCATTCGACGCCAAGACACAAGAAATTGAGGCGTGCTGGAAATAGAGAGCAGCCGGCCGGAAGCGTTTCACCCTGCAAAAAGGAGAAGGCCCGATGATGAAAGACCCGACCCACAAGAATATCAACGGTGATGACCTCTCAACCCGCATCGCTATGACGCGGCAGGGTCAATGCACCTGGGCAAGGCCGGAGCTGAAAGCGAAATGCACAGCCTGCGCTCACTATCGCGATGGAAAGGTCACAAGAGGCAAAAGCAAGGGGTTCGGCTTCTGCTCGCAGGTGAAGGTGCACACCAAGAAGCAGGGCAAGCTTTTCGACGGCTCAGCGGCCTGGGCGTGCGGGCAATATGAAAGCGCTCATTGAGACATGACCACGCTGATCCACCCAAACTCGTTCTGCGCCGCCGATGTCGCCAGCGCCTGTACACCGGCAACAGGTGTACAGGCTGACCCTCTGGACGCGCTTTTCCTGCGCATGAAGCGGCGGCAGAAGGCCGACATTGCGGCGCAGGACCGAGAGGCACAACGCCTTGCCGCCCTGATAGGCAGCAACGGTAGTCCGCCACTGGTGGAGCCTTTCGGCATTGATGCCCCTTGGTTCCAGTTCGCTGAGGCCGAGGAGGTCGAGCGCCTAGCCAAGCTGCATGTGCGGATCGAGCGCCGCAAGCTGATCCTCTCCGAGGACGTGGGGGAGCGCAAACTGATCATGAAACGCTGCATCCGCCGGATGCGCCGGGCCGCGGGGAAGGTCTGATGGGTAAGCGCAGCAACTTTGACCGTATCCCGCGCGATTTCTAACCAACGCCGCGTGAAGCCGTCGTGCCGCTGCTAGCGCATTTGCCGGATGGATGGTGGAGCTATTGGGAGCCATGCGCAGGCGACGGGGCGCTGATCGACGCGCTGCCGGGCTTCTGTTTCGCGGCCACCGATGTTGAGCCGCGCGCCGACGGCATCAGGAAGCACGACGCCGCCCGAGGCGTGGATCCGATGTGCGTGTCAGGCTCTGACTTCATCATCACAAACCCGCCGTGGGACCGCAAAGTCCTGCACCCGATGATTGTCAATTTCTCGGCCGCGCGTCCAACTTGGCTGCTGTTTGATGCGGACTGGATGCACACCAAGCAGGCCGCAGCGTACATGCCGTGGCTCCGCAAGGTGGTGTCCGTAGGACGTGTGAAGTGGATCAAGGAGAGCCCGCATACCGGTAAGGACAACTGCGCCTGGTATCTTTTCGACCAGAAAAGCACCGGCCCCTGTGAGTTCGTGGGGAGGGCAGCATGAGCAAGCGCATCCGTCTTCCATGGCCGCCCAAGAAGACCAGCGCCAACGCCTCAAGACAAGGCGACTGGCTCGGAAAGTCCAAAGCCGCAAAATCCTACAAGCATATGTGTGCCGCTCTGTGCAAGCAGCAGAAGGTTCAGCGTATCGAAGCTGAGGGCAACGTGGCTGTGACTGTGATCTACTGCCCGCCCAGGAATGGTCGGATCGACTGGGACAACATGGCTGGGCGCTGCAAGCAGGGTTTCGACGCCGTGGCTGAGGCTGTGGGCGTCGATGATGGCCGCTGGTGGCCTGTTACGTCTAAGCGCGGCGAGAAAGTCCAGGGCGGCGCTGTCTATGTCGAGTTCACAAATGAAACGGCCCGCAACGGTGTTGGAGCACCGGAGCAGGCCTGACCGTAACGCGTAGCACAAAGGAACACGCGCATGGCTTCCAACCAAAATAAGCTGTCGCCATTCCCGCGCAAGGGGAACAGGTGTGAACCCCGAAAGAGGTGGGCAGTATGAGCAATCACGTCACATCGCTTCTGCGGCGCAAGCGCCTGGGTTTGGATCTGACCGGCAAGGCCATCATCCTTCTGATGGGGGATCTGGCGAGCGACGACGGGTCCGGCATCTGGGCTTCAAAGCCGACCATGGCGGCAGAGTTGGAAACCACGCCGCGGACCATACAGAGGCAGGTTCATAAGCTCATCGAGGCGGGTTTCGTTCAGGAAGTCGGCACCCGCCGCCACCGCAACGGCGACACCATCGAGTACCGGATCATTGTCGAGGCTGTCGAAAAATGCCCTGACAGCCGGGACAGACCCCCGACACACCGTCGCCCCTCAACACAAGATGTAGATGGGCAGGCACAAGATATGACCCCCGACACAGTGTCACCCCTGACAGAGTGTCGCCCCACCCCCGACACACCGTCGGGGGAACCCCTGACACAGTGTCGCCCAAACCAAAATAAACCAAATGGAACCTATTGCGCGGCTAACGCCACGCACCAGGACTTCGATTTTGGGGTTTTCTTCGATCGAGTGTGGCGGGCCTGCCCGAACACGGACCAGTGGGCTGCGACCGAGGCGGCCGTGCAAGCACTGATCGACGCTGGCGAGAGCCCTGACGAGATCTTCGCGGCGACTGACGCATACCGCAAGCGGGTTGCTGGCTATGATCCACAACGGATCAAGCTCAGCCAGAACTTCTTTGCAGACGACTTCTGGCGGGCTCACGTGCCGGTGACGGGCAAGCAGGCAGACCCGCGCAAGGTTTTGGAGGCGCGCGCTGCAGACATCAAAGCCCGCAAGCCATGGGTCGCAGCAGGTATCAAGGCGAGCCAAGCCGGGGAGTGCATCGTGGCGGGCCTCGTGACCGTTCAGGAATGCCGAGCAGCGGGGATCAATGTATGACCCAAGAAACCCTTTCTGAGATGCTGGCGCGCCACGCGCAGGAGGTCGCGGCGCTGGTGGCGCGAATGACCGAGGACGCCCACCAGGACGGAATGCGCGATCGGCTCCGCGCCAAGTCCGCCATGCCCCGACATTCCGAGCTTGTTGCCATCGCAGATGCCGTGGCGGCCGAGGCGCACACCAGCGCCGCGCTGATCGTCAGTCACCAGCATAAGCACGACAAGGCGCTAATCCATGGTCGCCGCAAATGTTGGTTCCTGGCGCAACAGGCGGGCTTCTCGCTGAACGAAATCGGCAGCTTCTTCAACCGCGATCACACCAGCATCTTGAACGGGATCCGCAAGTTTCAACAGCACGCCCGGAGGAACGCAGCTTGACCGACGCCACCCACACCAGCCAAGCCGCCGCAATCCTCGCGCATCTACAGAGCGGCAAGCGCATCACCGGACTGAAGGCGCTGGAGCTGTTCGGCTGCATTCACCTTCCGCGCAGAATCCTCGACTTACGGGAGGCGGGCCACGCGATCGCGGCGGAATGGATCACCACCGACAGCGGAAAGCGCTGCCGGGAATACAGATTGGAGCAAGACGCATGAGCGCAAGCCTGAACAAAGTCATGTTGATCGGCAATCTCGGCCGCGATCCCGAGGTTCGGACTTTCCAGAACGGCGGCAAGGTCTGCAACCTGCGCATCGCCACTTCGGAGACCTGGAAGGACCGCGACACCGGCGAGCGCCGTGAGCGCACCGAGTGGCATTCCGTGTCCATCCTCCGCGAGGGTCTTGTCCGGGTGGCAGAGCAGTATCTGCGCAAGGGGTCCAAGGTCTACATTGAGGGCCAACTTCGGACACGCAAATGGCAGGACCAGAGCGGGCTGGACCGTTACAGCACCGAAATCGTTCTTCAGGGCTTTGGCGGCACGCTGACCATGCTGGACGGCCCCAATGGAAATCAGCAATCCGGCCATGAAAACAACGGCTATGGCGGCGGGTATGGCTCCGATGGAAATCAGAGCGGCGGCTACGGCGGCGGCAACATCGATGACGACGAGATCCCGTTCTAATGGCGAACCGACCCGCGCAGCCCGCCCCGCCGTGCTTTTGGGAGCGCGTGGCCGTCGCCCTGGCGGCGCAGGGTGAGACGATGCTGAGCTGGGCCAAGGAAGCGCAGGCCAGCCAGAGCACGTTCGCCTCACACAAGAGCCGGGACCACCTCCCGCGCGACGAGCATATCAACGCGCTATGCATCCTGACCGGATGCACCCGCGAGTTTCTATTCAACCCGGAACCCGTAGACCTCAGCAAGTAACGGCCGACAGGCAGGAGACAGGCAGAAATGACAAGCACGTATGCGATCAACACGACCCGCGGCAAGGAGTTTGAGGTCGAGGCCGAGATCAGGGCCATGGGCCTCAAGCCTTGGGTGCCTCGCCGTTTGGATAGCCGGTACATCAAGGAAAAGCGGGAGTCGGTTTGGTATGACCGCCCCTACATCCACAAGCTGATCTTCTGCGTTGTGCCGGCGATTTACTGGCGCGACGTTCACGACCTGAAGCATGTGATCGGCAAGCCCATCAAGCTCTCGCGCCTAGACATTGAAGGAGACCGTTCCCGCGGCGCACCGGGCCTGCGCGACTTCAAGGCAGCGGTAGAGGCCGAATACGCGGACGCCGAGCGCCGCAAGGAGAACAGCGAGTATCAATGCCAGTATGAGCCGGGGCAGGCTCTGGAGCTTCTGGCGGGCACTTTCGAGGGCTTCCCGGCCACATTCCAAGGGGTGATCCAGCGGGCGCACGACGAATACGCCAAGCTGCGCGTCGAGGTTCAGATGTTCGGGCGCGAGGTGGTGGCGGAGATTGACCCCGACAAAGTGAAGGGAGCGGCTTGATGGGTGCAAGATTGGCGAAGACATGGGGCATCACGATCGGAACGATGATAGGCGCTCTCATTAGCCCAAGCGAATTGTCCGCAGGGATCCTGGCCGGCTCGCTGGGTACATGGCTCTATGTTTGCGCCCGCCTTCCGTGACTGATTCCACAACCGCTTGATGCACACGCAAGATGTGGTATACTTCCCGCGTCGCTGGTTCCCCGGAGTTCGGCTCTGGGCAGCGATACCCACGCGCCCCCGTTTTCGGAACTGAGGAAAGGGCGCGTGCTACTGCATTTCAGCAGCCCAGTTCTTGTCGAAGTGTTTTCACTTTGGAGACATTAGAGGGCGTGCTTTGACCGCACACCGTTTCGCATGGAACGCCATCTTTGTCAGCGTCGGCCCTTGAGTATCCGCAGGCACACCATTGGTAGACGGCCTCTTTGCAGCTGCGGACTTTTCCGCATGTTTTGCCACAAGTGTAGGTTTGTGCTGTCCGGTACGAACTGAGTTTAGATAGAGGGTGGTCCGAAGCTTGGAGCTGGGTCGCGCAGAAGGTTAAAGCGGCGAAGAAAAAAAGCTGTTTCATTGGTCTGTTTAGGTGTCGAAATCAGAAAATGCAGTGCTGTGCGGGCAGCCCTCACAGGTAATGGTTCGTCGCTTATATGCTCGCCTAGGTTAATGGTTTGAGAACGGGCGCAGAGGTCCGGCTGATTGATGGCTACGGCCGTTGATCATTTGCCGGAAGGGTTCCAGATCAATAGCCAAGCGTCCATTTGCTGGTGCAGCAGAGCGCCGATCGGTGAACTGGCGATTCTCGGGGTCGCGCGAGCATGACTGGGCCGACAGTTCAACAGAGATTGTTTCCACCGAGTTTGTGGATAACCTTGGGGGCAGTCGGGAGATAAGCGGGTTTTCGCCTTGTAACCGAAGGTAGTAGATCTATTTGCTCAAAAAATAGGCAGCTCTGGAGTGGGCTGTTTTAAAAGCGAATTTTTCTTTCGGGCTGACCCTTTAGAGGTGTGGCCGGTGCAGCACGCTTTTTGCACCCGCAGCAAAATCGGCTGACGTTGCGTGGTGCATAACTCCCCTGGGTATCGTTGAAATTGGGGGCCAAGGAACTCGTCGGGGATCTGACCCGCACAAAAGCGAACCTCTCGCGCTGTCCTAGCGCCGGAATAGTTGCGGATTCCTTGCACAAAGTAAACCTTACGGGCGGGATGCCCGGCAATCACCAGAACAGACGGAGCTGTCATGCCGCGTTACACGCCTTCAAACTGCATGGGTCGCAATGTCGAAGTGTACTTGGACGGGGAGTTGCAGGCCGACGTATTCGAGGCTGATGACGATCTCGGCTTCATTATCCGTGCAGTGCGTGATGGGGGTGGAAAGCTGGTGATCGAAGGCGCGGACGTGAAGCGAGAGATCAAGCAAGGCAACGTCCGTGTTGCCTTCCCGGCGCCGCAACCGGTTCAGTGACCCGGCGCCGCAACCGGTTCAGTGACCCGGCATCCATTCTCCGGCCGCAAGGGCAGCGCAGCCCGCGACCGCTTCGCTAGCACCCTGTACGCACAGCAAGGCGGCAAGTGCCGTATGTGCAACCAGCCGATACCGGCGAGCCTCAGGGGTAAGATAGGTAAACGTGCTGCTGTGGTGGATCACCTCCGTCCATGGCGCCTCCGTCCTGACCTCGCCTACGAATTGACGAACCTGGCGCTAGTCTGCTCTGGTTGCCACTTCACCCACTGCGCTTCAATCGAAGCTGCTCACTCAGGAGACGCTGAGCTGATCGCCCAGGCCAAGGAACGCGTGGGGCAGGAGTGGTAAGCCGACAAGTTGCTTCGCCTCTGTGGCGGCCTGATTTTGGCCGATCCGTGCCGATCTAAGGGCAGGGGGGTAGTCGAAAGTTCAGTGGGGCGGGCCGGAAACCTATCGCCGCTCCTCCGTGCGCAATATCTGCTCTCGAAAGTAGGGGTGTCCTATGACCCGCATCCAGCGCCCCCGATATGACGATGTTTTCGCCGGTCACGACGAGGGCGGGCCGATGGCTGAGCAGGCCAAAGTGCTCTGGGAGGAATACAAGGCCGACCTCGAGGCTCGTGGGCTTTGGAATCGGGCGCGAGCGCGGACACTGGACCGGCTGGTGCGCATGACTGCCGAATATCTGCATTATCAGCCGCTGGCTGTGGCGCAGGGGCCGGTGCGGGAGAGTGGCGACGGCGGGCAGTATGTGAACATGCTCTGGTCGCAGGTGAAGAACATGGCCGAGCAGATCGGCAAGCTGGAAAAGGCGCTCACGCTGACGCCTGAGAGCGTTGGCGCAAAAGCAGAGGCGCCGAAGAAGACACCGGAAAAGACGGCAGCAGATGAGTTCCTCGGAGCGCATTGACCAGACCACGCGATACGCGCGGGATGTGGTTTCGGGAAAGATCGTGGCGGGCGCATTCGTGCGGGCACAATGCCAGCGGCACCTCGATGACCTGAAGCACGGCCCGGCGCGCGGGTTGCAGTGGGATATCGAGCAGGCTGAGCGAGCCATTCGGTTCTTCCCCGCCATGTTGTCGATCACAGAGGGGGCCAAGGAAGGCGAGCCGTTCAAACTCTTGCCCTGGCATTTGTTCGTGGTCGGCTCGATTTTCGGCTGGCGGACGGCGGAGGGCTTCATCCGGTTCCGGTTCGTGTGGCTGGAGACCGGCAAAGGGCAGGCCAAATCCCCATTGATGGCTGCTGTTGGGATCTATCTCAGCGGTTTCTATGGCCGGAAACGGGCCGAGGTCTACTGCATCGGGGAGACGAAAGACACGGCGCGGGTAATGTTCCGCGATGCGGTGGCGATGCTGCGGGCGCCGATCCCAGGCAAGGGCGGTTTGACGTTGGAAGATGCCGCGTTTGTGATCCGCGGCACTGGCGACCTCGCCTATAGCGTGGAGCACCCAGATAGCGGCTCATTCATGCGGCCGATCGCCAACAATGACAGCGTGTCTGGGCCCAAGCCCATCCTTGTCGCGGGCGATGAGATCCACGAGATGAAAAGCGGCAAGGCCATCGAGATGTGGCGGGCCGCGGTGACGAAGAAGCACGGCGACAGCATTCTGATGCTTGGCACCAACACCCCAAGCGCAGATCAGCAGGTGGGGACGGACTACAGCGAGTTTTGCCAGAAGGTGGTGACCGGCGACTTCTCCGACGACAGCGTGTTTGCATACATCGCGCGGGTGGACGAGGGCGACGACCCGCTGGAAGACGAAAGCTGCTGGGTGAAGTCGTTGCCCGCCTTGGGCATCACCTATCCGGTGGATAACGTTCGCAAGCTGGTGGTCACCGCCAAGCAGCAGATTAGCACGCAGCTCACGACGAAACGCCTCTACTTCGGCATCCCGGTCGGCTCGGCGGGGTTCTGGACCTCTGAGCAGGCATGGAAGGAAGTACAGGGCAAGGTCGATGAGGCGAAGATGGTCGGCCGCCGGGCGCATTTGGCGCTCGACCTTTCGGAGAAGAACGACCTCACCGCGCTCACTGCGGCGTGGGAGGGCGATAAGATCGAGGTCAAATCATGGTATTGGACTCGTGAATTTGAGATCGAAGAGCGCTCAACGGCAGATGCGATCCCTTATCGCGAGCTGGAGGCGGAAAAGCTTGTCGAAGTCACGCCGGGGCGCGTGATCGACTACACCTTCATCGCTGCCAAGATCATCGACTTTTGCGGTCGGCATTCTGTCGTGCAGATGGCAATCGACAGTGCACATATGGAAAAGCTCTGCGAGGCATTCGACAAGGCGGGCTTCGCGTACTGGATCGAAGAAGGTGACGGCAAGCCGGGCTCCGGGTTGAAGATCGTAAGGCACAAGCAGGGCACGAACGTCAGTTTTGACGGCAAGTTCTTGTGTATGCCGACCTCGATCACACAGCTTGAGGACCACATGCTGAAAGGCACGGTCAAGATCGATCGTAACAAGCTCACCAGCATCTGCGCGCGCAACGCGATCATCCGCGAGGATGGTTTCGGCAACCGGATGTTCGACAAATCACGTTCGCGGGGCCGGATCGATGGGGTTGTCACCCTGGCGATGGCCGTAGGGTCAGCCACCGCGGCGATGAAAACGAAGTCCGGATTGGACGACTATTTTGCTTCACTTGGGGGCGGCTAAATGGGTCTGCGAGATCGCTTGAAATCCATGATCATTCGCCGCTTTGGGCTGACTGATGCTCACCAGATGGGACTTCATCGTGCCAGTGATGCGGGGGAGATCGTCACCGGGCAGAGCGCGCTCGGAATTTCGACGGTTTGGGCCTGCACCAACTTGATTGCGGGAACAATCGGCTCGCTCCCGTTGATGGTGTACCGCCGGAACGGCGAAACGCGCACCGTTGACCGCTCGCACGTCGTTTACCGACTGCTGCATGACAGCCCGAACTATGATCAGACAGCGCTGGACTTCTGGGAGTTTATGGCGGCGTCTCTGGAGCTGTGGGGCAACGCCTACGCGCATATCTTGCGGGAAAATGGCAAGATCGTCGGCCTGGTGCCTGTCGCGCCAGATCTGATGGGGGTTCGCCGTCTGCCGACCGGTGAAATCGAATATCGCTGGTCGGCAGATGGCAAAACCCACCGGGAGCTTGACGGCGCGGTGCTGCACGTTCGCGGTTTTGGAGGTTCGCCGCTTGGCGGCATGTCTACCCTACAATTCGCTCGCAATGCTTTCGGCTTGGCACGTGCGGTTGACCGAGCAGCGGGTGAGACGTTCAAGAACGGGATGCGCCCCTCTGGCGCGTTGAAATTTGACAATTGGCTGACTGATGAGCAGCGGGCCCGGGCCAAATCCACCTTGGTCGACGACATGGTGGGGGCGCAGAACTCCGGGCGCCCAATTGTTCTGGAGGGTGGCACCAATTGGGTGCCATTCACGATCAACCCCGATGATGCGCAAATGCTGGAAAGCCGCCGCTTCTCGGTGGAGGAAATCTGCCGGTTTTTCGGCGTGCCGCCGCACATGGTTGGCCATACCGAGAAAAGCACAAGCTGGGGCACCGGGCTGGAGCAGCAGACCCTGGCCTTTCAGAAATTCACCCTGCGCCGCCGCATCAAGCGGATCGAGCAGGCTTTGATGAAGCAGCTCCTGACCCCTGCCGAGCGGTCGCGCGGGTGGATTATCGAGTTCAACCTGGAGGGGCTGCTGCGCGGTGACAGCAAGTCGCGGGCGGATTTCTACCAGTCGGGCCTGCAAAATGGCTGGCTGACGATCAACGAAGTGCGGTCGCTGGAGAATAAGCCGCCGGTTGATGGCGGGAATGTCCCGCGGATGCAGATGCAGAACGTGCCTATCACCGAGGCGGGCGCGCAATTGGAGGCTGGAAATGACGATGATGCATAAGGCGGCGGCTCCGGTCTTTTCGATCAAGTCGCTGGATGAGGAAACCGGCGAATTTGAGGGCTACGGGAGTACATTCGGCGGTGAGCCTGACAGCTATGGCGACGTTGTGGTGGCGGGTGCTTTCACTGAGAGCCTGGCCAAGCACAAGGCCAAGGGCACCATGCCCAAGCTGTTCTGGCAGCACGACCCGTCACAGCCGATTGGAAAATGGTTGGAGGCCGAGGAAGACGACACGGGCCTCTTGATGCGCGGGCGCCTGAATATGGGCGTTCAGCGCGGGCGCGAGGCCGCGGCGCTGCTCAAGGCAGGTGACATTGACGGGCTGTCCATTGGCTACCGTATCCCGCCCGGCGGCTTCCGCGTCGATGACGAGAAGGGCGTTTGGTACCTCGAGAAGCTGGACCTTTATGAGGTTTCCATCGTCTCCATCGGCGCCAATGAAAGTGCCACGATCACCAGCGTCAAAGCGGCCAAGGCCGCGCATGAAATTACGGAAAAGCTCAAGGCCGGGGATCGGCTGACCGAGCGAGAGTTCGAAACGCTGCTCAAGGGGAGCTTGGGGCTTTCGAACTCACAGGCGGAGCGTGCCGCACGCATCCACCTGAAAGGGCCGGGGGAACCGGCAAGCGCGGCGCAACAGACGGAAGCCTTTCTGAAAGAGCTGCTGTCTTAACCCCCATCCCAATACAGGAGGCCAAAATGGCTTTGGATGATACCAAAACTGCGGAACAGATGGCCGCAGAAGTGAAGGCGGATTTCGCCCAGAAGTTCGATGCGGTCAAAGCGATTGCAGAGGATGCGCTTGGCAAGGCCGCCAAGGGCGAGGAGCTGGCAACCGGCCTGAAGGAAAAGGCCGACGAGGCCCTGACCGAGATGAACGGGCTGAAAGCGTCTCTGGATGCGCTGGAGCAAAAGCTGGCGCGCGGTGCGGGCGGCGAAGGCGGCGACGAGGAAAAGTCGCTGGGCCAGCGCTTCGTCGAAAGCGAAGGCTTCAAGGCGTTCAAGGAAAACGGCTTCGACCGCCACAGCAAGGCGAAGCTGGAAACCAAAGCGACTCTGACCCTGGCGACGACTGACACCGATGGCGCCGTTGGCGACGGCGTGGCCCCGACCCGCCTGCCGGGCGTTCAGGGGCTTCCGCAGCGCCGCCTGACGATCCGTGACCTGCTGGCGCAGGGCCGCATGGATGGCAACACCATCGAGTACGTGCAGGAAACCGGCTTCAGCAACAACGCCGCCCCCGTGGCCGAAGGCGCGGCCAAGCCTTCCTCGGATATCAAACTGGACGTGAAAACCACCACTGCCAAGGTGATCGCGCACTGGATGAAAGCATCGCGCCAGGCGCTCGACGATGTATCGGCTCTGCGCTCGATGATCGACCAACGGCTGCTGTTCGGCCTGGCACTGGCTGAGGAAAACCAGCTGCTGAACGGTGACGGCACCGGGCAGAACCTGTCTGGCCTGATCACCAACGCCACCGCCTATTCCGCGGCATTTGCTCCGGCATCCGAGACCGCAATCGACAAGATGCGTCTGGCCATGCTGCAAGCGGCGCTGGCGGAATACCCGGCAACCGGCCATGTGATGCACCCGACCGATTGGGCGCGCATCGAGCTGACGAAAGACGGCAACGCCAATTACATCATTGGCAAGCCGCAGGGTACCACAGCGCCAACTCTCTGGGGCCTGCCGGTCGTGGCAACCCAGGCAATCACCGTGGACAAGTTCCTGACGGGTGCTTTCAACATGGGCGCTCAGATCTTCGACCGCTGGGATGCCTCCGTGGAGACCGGCTACGAAAACGACGACTTCACCAAGAACCTCGTCACCATCTTGGCTGAAGAGCGTCTGGCGCTGGCGGTCTTCCGCCCCGAAGCGTTCATCTACGGTGATCTGGGCTACGTGGCCTAAGCGTCGGCTGATCAAGGAGGGCGAGTGTTTCTCGCCCTCTCTATGAGCCGAAAGGAGGCTGTTATGGTACAATTTGACGTTCTGCGCCCGCACCAGGGCGATAAATGGTATGCCGAGGGCGATGAGCGTACCGCGGATGAGCGCGAAGTGGCGCACCTGGTGGCGCGTGGTGTTCTGCGAAAGAAGGCGCCGGAAATGGAGAACAAGGCCCAATCGGTGCCGAAGAACAAGGCCCGCAGCAAGTGACGTTCCGGCCGGTCCTCATCACACGCCCTGCCGAAAGCCCGGTCACTCTGGAAGAAGTGAAAGCGCAGGCGATCGTCGATTTCGCTGACGACGACGCACTGCTGACAGGCTTGCGTGACGCGGCAGTTGCCTACTTGGACGGCTTCCGGGGCGTCTTGGGGCGGGCGATGGTCACGCAGACGTGGCAGGTTCAGCGGGCGACCTGGGTGCGCGAGCTCCGCTTGCCTGTGCCGGATGTGTCTGCCGTGGCGGTCAGCTACACGGATGCAGCCGGAGTTGAGCAGACCGTTGCGGCAGGGAATATCCACGTGTTGCCCATCGCCACCGGCACGCTGGTGCGCCTGTCGGACGATTTCGGCCTGCCGGCACTGGAAGTCGGCAACCCCGCTCCGATCACCGTCCAATTCACCTGCGGCTTCGGTGCGGCGGCCGATGTGCCGGCGAACCTGAAGTTGGCGATCAATGCGCTGGCGGCGACCTGGTACGAAACCCGCAGCGCGCAGCCGGATGAGGCGCTGCCGATGGGTGTTGAGGTGCTGATCCGGCCTTATCGCTGGGTGGCGGTCTAATGCACCTGATCGAGCGTGTGGCCTTTGACGAGCTTGACGGCACCAGCGACGGGTTCGGTGGCGAAACCCTGGATCCGGTCGAACGCTTCACCACCCGGGCCAAGTTCACCTACCTGCGCGGCGGGGAAAAGGTCCAGGCGGGGCGGCTTTCCGGCACGCAGGCCCTCGTCGCCACCGTTCGCAAGTCGGCATCCACGGCGGCCATCGGTACCGCGGGCACCACGAAGTGGCAGTTGCGCGACGTGTCGAACGGCACCGCCTACAACATACGCGCGGTGGAGCCGAACCGGGACAGGCCGCGCCAGTACCTCGATTTCATCTGCGAGAGCGGCGCATGAAGGCGTCATTCAAGGTCGAGGGGCTGCGGGAGATCGACAATGCCCTGGCGGCACTGCCGAAAGCCACGTCAAGGGCGGTTGTGCGCCGGGCCCTGGCGAAAGAGCTGCAGCCGGTGGCGGACATGGCAAACGGTCTTTGGCCGGGCGCAGACGACAGCGCCTTCGCTGTTTCATCGAAGCTGAAGCGCGGCCAGCCGGAACCGGAACTTGGTGCGAACGCCGTGCGCGTGTTCGTAGGCTCGACCAAGTCCGCCCCGCACGCGCACTTGTTGGAGTGGGGCACCGAGCCGCGCTACCACAAGAGCGGCAAATACACGGGCGCGGTGCCGCCGACGCCCATGCTGACGCCCTCGTGGGAGGCGCACAAAGGCAGGATCCTTGAGGGGCTCGCGGCCAGCCTGCGCGACGAACTTGAGGCGACACTGGCGCGGCGGGCGAAGCGGGGGCTGTGATGGAAGAACACCTGTTCACGATTCTGGATGGCTCTCTGAGCTGCCCGGTCAAATGGGGCTATTTCAGCGACGGTGAAACCATGCCGCGCGTGACCATGGTTCGCATGGCGGGCAAGCGGGACCACACCTTGACCACCAAGGGCTTGATGCGTGGGGTTGTCCAGATTGACTGCTGGGGCACCACATACGGTCAGGCCATCGGGGTCAGTCGGGAGGTTCGCGCGGTCCTGGAAGGATACAGCGGCGGCCCTGTTGTGAGCGCTCTCCTGACGGCCACCAGAGATGGTAACAGCAACGACGCGACCGCAGCGCAGCGCGTCTCCCTGACCTTCGCGATCACCTACCGCGACTGAGCGGATCAACGCACCCTGAAAGGATCTTAGAGATGACCACCAAGAAACCTGCTGCGGCGGGCCGGAAAAGTGTTGCCAAATCGAAAGCGGGGCCGCGCGTGGTTGAGGGGGTATCCCTGACACGCCTGCCGATGGAGCCGAACAAGCCCGCGCACCCCGCTGCGATGTTCAAAGGCGAAGCCCCGGCCCCGAGTGAAATCCTCGAATTCACGCTGTCCAACGGCGTCACCTATCGCGGCACCGTATCCGAAGCGACCGAAGCGGACGGCGAGGTGTTCGCCGAGTTCGCAGGTCCGCTGGCGGTTGTCTCCACGAAATAGGCCACGGCCTATCAACCCGCGCCCCCAAGGCGCTTTTCATCCACTGAAAGGAAACCGATATGGCGCACCAAACCGCCTCTGGGGTCACGCTCGGCATCTCGACCGCTGCCCCTGCAACTCACGACATCACAGGCTTTGACGCCCTGACCTTCACCAACGTTGGCGAGATCACCAACATTGGCGAGTTTGGTAAGGAGTGGTCGCTGGTCACTCACAACCCGCTGGCGACCCGCGGCACCAAGAAGGGTAAAGGCAGCTTCAACAACGGCACCCTCAGCCCGGCGCTGGCACTGGACCCCGACGATGCCGGACAGACCGCAATGAAGACCGCGCTGGAAAGCGACGATCCGGTCTATTTTGCGGTCACTCTGCAGGACGGCACGATTTACTACCTGACCGGCCTGGTCATGTCGTTCAAGCCCAACATCGGCGGCGTCGATGATGTGGTCACTGCCTCGACCACCATTGAGCTTACTCCGGACGAAATCCTGGAGAAGGCCGCAGCCTAATCCGTTCTGTCGAGCGGTAGGGCCGGGCGGAAAGTGGTTCGATCCCCCGGCCCAACAGAACCATCGAACCAAAGGATAGAGAACATGGATTTCAACGCATTCGACAGCGTTTCTGCCGCAGAAAAGGGCGCAGAGCTTCACATCAAGCACCCGGCGACCGGCAAGCCGCTGTTTGACAACCCGAAAGATCCCTTCGCCGACAATGGCAAGCCCTGCATCGTGATCGTGAAGGGGGCCGAGGCGCCGTCGGTGCGCGAGGCACGGCGCGCCCTGCAGAAGGCCCGGGCGCAGGCCGACGGCGAGCCGAAGGCGGCGGAGGGCGACAAGGATGATGATCTGTCCTTTGACGATCTGCACGAGCGGATGGTCGAGGCGCTGTCCTGCCAGGTCTGCGGCTTCAAGAA
>CAXQAV010000178.1:0-3666 GCA_964221795.1 Luminiphilus sp.
GGCAAGGTGCCGGTTCTCAAGATGGACGGCATGACCATGTCGGACAGCGTGGCGATTTGCGAGTATCTGGAAGAGGTCTATCCGACGCCATCGCTTCTGCCCAAAGACCCCAAGACACGCTTTGAGGCCCGTCGACTGGTCGGCTGGTTTGACGACAAATTCTATCACGAGGTCACCACCAAGCTGACCGGCGAGCGGGTCAACCGCAAGGTCATGGGCTTGGGGTATCCCGATAGTTCCAACGTCAAGGCAGGAGCGAAGGCGATCAAGTACCACCTCGACTATATGGCGCAACTGCTGGAGGACCGCCGCTGGCTGGCGGGCAACGAGATGACGCTGGCGGATTTCGCCGCCGCCGCGCAGCTGTCGTGCCTTGATTACACCAGCGACGTGGACTGGAACCGGCACGAGTCCGTCAAAGACTGGTATGCCAAGATCAAGTCGCGCCCTGCCTTTCGGTCGGTTCTGGCCGACGAGGTGCCCGGGTTTACGCCGGCGGCGCATTACGCGGACCTTGATTTTTAGGGGGCGCTGCCCCCGTCGCCTTGCGGCGACTGCCCCGAGGTATTTGGGAACATGAGAAGTCTGAAACAACGCCTTGAGGATTTCGCGCTTGAGGCGGGGTTTGCGGCGATGGGCGTGTGTCGCCCCAATGCGGTGCCGGAGCTGCCCGCGCGGTTGCAGGCTTTTGTGGATGCAGGGATGCATGGCCAGATGGGGTGGATGGCCGAACGCATGGGCTGGCGCACCGATCCCGCGGCCCTCTGGCCCGCGGCGCGGTCGGTGATCATGGTGGCAGAGGTCTATACGCCGGAGCATGATCCTTTGGCCGTCCTGGAGGAGCGCGACCGCGCGGCGATCAGTGTCTATGCCCAGAACAAGGATTACCACGATGTGGTCAAGAAGCGCCTCAAGACCGTGGGCCGCTGGCTGATCGATCAGGCGCCGGGGGCCGAGATCAAGGTCTTTGTCGATACAGCCCCAGTGATGGAGAAACCTCTAGCGGAGGCGGCGGGGTTGGGCTGGCAGGGCAAGCACACCAATCTTCTGAGCCGCGATCTTGGCAACTGGTTCTTTCTGGGGGCGATCTTTACCACTGTCGAACTGGAGCCGGATCAGGGTGAGGTCAGCCACTGCGGGTCCTGCACCGCCTGCCTTGATATCTGTCCGACCAAGGCATTTCCCGCCCCCTACAGGTTGGATGCGCGACGCTGCATTTCCTATCTGACGATCGAGCACAAAGGCCCCGTGGACGAAGACCTGCGCCCGCTGATGGGCAACCGGATCTACGGCTGCGATGACTGTCTGGCGGTCTGCCCTTGGAACAAGTTTGCCAAGGACGGGCGCGATGCGCGGCTGGCGGCGCGGGATGATCTGATTGCGCAGCCGTTGGCGGAACTGGCCGCACTGGATGATGCGGCCTTCCGTGCGAAGTTCTCCGGCTCGCCCATCAAGCGTATCGGGCGTGACCGCTTTGTCCGCAATGTGGCTTATGCCATTGGCAATTCCGGCAATGCGGATTTGCGCCCTGCCCTTTCACCTTTGCTTGAGGATGCCGATCCTGCGGTCGGCGACGCGGCGGCGTGGGCTATCTCTCGTATGTAAAAGGAAACCGCCCCATGATCTTGCGCACGCTTGCTTTGATTGCCCTTCCCTTTGCCGCAGAGGCGCAGGTGGCCCAAGGGCCGGCCAATGCCGATTTCGCACCGGCCTTCGAGAACCAGACCCGTGCGCCTGCCCTGCCCGAAACCTCGGTCCGGACCGAGGTTTTTGCGACGGGTCTGGACAGCCCCTGGGGGATTGATGCGCTGCCCTCGGGCCAGTTTCTGGTGACCGAGATCGGGGGCAACATGCGCTTGATCAATGCGGACGGCAGCGTGAGCCGCCCGTTGAGCGGGATCCCACAGGTGACCATGCAGGGTCAGGGCGGGCTGCTGGATGTGAATGTCTCGCCTGATTTTTCGAACGATAGAACCGTTTTCTGGACCTATGCCAAGTCGGTGCGGGGTGGAACCGTGACAGCGGCAGCACGGGGAACGCTCACCGAAGAAGGGCGTTTCACGGATGTGACGGACATTTTCGTGCAGGACCCGCCTGTGCGAGGCGGCCGTCACTTCGGATCGCGCGTTGTGCCGATGCCGGACGGGACGGTTTTTGTGACAACGGGCGATCGCGGTGAGGGCGACAGCGGAGAACTGGTGCAGGATGTGACCTCGACCGTTGGCAAGGTCATCCGCGTCAACCGTGACGGATCGGTGCCGCAGGACAATCCTTTCGTCGGGCGTGACGGCGACGATCTGATCTGGTCGCTGGGCCACCGCAATGCGCAAGGGGCCGCGATCGGCCCTGACGGGGCGCTCTGGACTGTGGAGCACGGGCCGCGTGGCGGGGATGAATTGAACCGTCCCGAAGCGGGTGTGAACTACGGCTGGCCTGTGGTCAGCTATGGCATCAACTATCGCGGCTCGGATGTGGGTGAAGGTTTCGCGCGGGCAGACGGATTTGCCGAACCCGTCTACTACTGGGACCCGGTGATCGCACCTTCGGGGATGACTTTCTACGACGGCTCCTATGTGCCGTGGCAGGGCGATCTGCTGATTGCCTCGCTGAACCCCGGAGGGCTGGTCCGGCTGAAGCTGGAGAATGGCCGCGTCGTGGGGGAAGAGCGTATCCTGACGGGGCTGGGACGTTTGCGGGATGTCGAAGTGCTGCCGGACGGGTCGGTGCTGGTGATCCGTGATGCAGGAGATGCTATGCGGATCATCCCGCAATAGGGCTTTTCCAACCTGCGGGACGGGCCTAGGGTGCGGCCTGAAAGGGGCGCATCATGCAACCGCTGCGCGGCATATTCTTCAAAGTCATCTCGGTCTGTATGTTCATGGCCATGGCGAGCCTTGTGAAGGCGGCCTCGGCAGAGGTGCCGCCGGGGCAGGCCGTGTTTTTCCGGTCCTTCTTCGCGCTTCCCGTGATCGTGGGCTGGCTGGCAATCCGGCATGAATTGCGCCACGGCTGGAAGACCGTGAACCCGATGGGGCATTTCTGGCGTGGGTTGGTCGGTGTCACAGCCATGGGACTGGGCTTTGCGGGGCTTGGCCTGCTGCCGCTGCCGGAGGTCACTGCGATCGGCTATGCCGCTCCCCTGCTGGTGGTCATCTTTGCGGCCATGTTTCTGGGCGAGGACGTGCGGGCCTTCCGCCTCTCGGCTGTGGCCCTCGGGATGGTCGGGGTGCTGATTGTCCTCTCTCCGCGCCTGTCGGTCGGCGCGTCGCTGAATACCTCGGAGACCCTTGGCGCGGTGGTCGTCCTGATGGGGGCGGTCATGGCGGCGCTGGCGCAGGTCTTTGTCCGCAAACTGGTCGCGACAGAGACCACGGCGGCGATCGTATTCTGGTTCACCGTGACGTCTTCGGTTCTGGCGCTCTTCACGCTGCCATGGGGCTGGGTCGTGCCCAGCTGGCCTGTGGCGCTGATGCTGGTGATGGCGGGGCTGCTGGGTGGTGTCGGGCAGATCTTCCTGACCTCAAGCTACCGCTATGCCGATGCCTCGCTGGTGGCACCCTTTGACTATACCTCGATGCTGCTTGCGCTGGTGATCGGCTATTTCATCTTTGACGAGGTGCCGACGGGCACCATGCTGATCGGCGCGGGCATCGTGATTGCCGCCGG